>DLQV01000014.1:8704-9320 GCA_002474415.1 Lachnospiraceae bacterium UBA7598 | reverse complement strand
AATTTTCTTGTGATAACATGTGGCTGAATTTCCACATTTATCAGTGCAACAAGTGCCGTTGGTGAGCCTTCCCAATAGGGATTGTCCTTCATAACAAGCTCCGCAATCTCATCCAGTAACGGCTCTGGCGGTTCTTTCCATAATTCCGTTTCTGCCTTTTGCAAATCCCACAACAAGGTTTCTGTATTGCGGATAAGATACAGCTTCTGGTCTTGCTGATCTCTGCCCGATACTTCCAATGTTGCGACATTGCCTGTCCGCTTTTCTTTCTGAAGAAGAAATGCCCCGTCTGCCGCACCAAGCAGTCCACTTGTCCCGGAAATCATGTCAAACTTATCATCTGCATTCTGTTTTCTTGTATGGTGTACGAGCAATAGGCAAAGTCCATGAGCATCCGCAAAACTTTTCAGTCTTGCCATAATTTGATAATCATTTGCGTAACTGTAATTATCGCCGCCAACCTCACGCACTTTTTGAAGCGTATCAATGATAATCAGCTTCGTGTCCTTATGCTCTGCCACAAATCTTGCAAGCTGTTCATCCAGTCCATTTCCAAGCTGACTGGCAGAAACAGAGAAGTAAAGATTATCGGTGCTTTCTGTCCCGAACATCCGGT
>DLQV01000014.1:8059-8672 GCA_002474415.1 Lachnospiraceae bacterium UBA7598 | reverse complement strand
ATCCGGTACAGACGCTCCTGCAGGCGGCGGTAATCATCCTCAAGTGCCAAATACAGCACCGTCCCTTTTCTTGTGGTATAATTCCAAAGCGGTGTGCCTGTACTGACATGGTAGGCAAGCTGTGCCATCAGAAAGCTCTTTCCCAGTTTGGGCGAACCTGCAAAGATATAAGTGCCGGGGTAGAGCAGACCGTCAATCAACGGCTGCTTACTCCGATACTGTGTGTCAAACAGTTCATTCATGGAAATGGTCTGGAGATAGGACGGGTCTGATCGCAACTGCATTTCTCTCTGCAATTCCTCAAAACTCTTGATATTTCCATCATTCTCGGATATACTACTTGTAGTGTTTTTTGAAATCGGCTGCTCCGTATCTGCGCCAACAGATACATCCGGGGCAGTCTTTTCTTTTTTATTTTCCATCCGTATCCTCTCCTTTCAGACCGCCAAGAATAACGGCAATCAGTTCGATGATATTCAGCAGTTCCTCATCCACACTGTTTCCTGCTTCAATCCGCTTTAATTCTGTGAGGACAGTAGCAAGTTCCGTTTTAAGTGCCTTGAATACTCTCGGATTGCCCTGTACCACTACATCTTGATTCAGACAGCGGCGG
>DLQV01000014.1:6730-8009 GCA_002474415.1 Lachnospiraceae bacterium UBA7598 | reverse complement strand
TTCCTGCTTCGGCAATCCCGATAAGGCAACTGCCTTGTTGATGAGTTCATTTTCTTCGGGCGATACCCGAAACCCCACTGTGATGTTTCTCCAACGATTTTTGTTATCTCTGTTCTTAGCTGACATTTTCAGTCTCTCCTTTCCCTAAATCGTCTAATCTATCTGCCATTTCCGTCTGCTTTGACGGGAACAGATGAGCGTACTGGTAAGTGATGTCAATGCTTTCATGCCCTACACGATCTGCAATCGCCACCGCCGAAAATCCCATATCAATCAACAGGCTGATGTGGCTGTGTCTTAAATCATGAATACGGATTCGTTTTACTCCTGCGGCTTTCGCACCTCTGTCCATCTCGTGATGAAGATAACTCTTTGTGACCGTAAAGATTCGGTCTTTCTTCTTCAATCCGTAAAGCATCTGCAAATATTCCTGCATTTCTTCACAAAGGAACTTCGGCATTTTGATGATGCGGTTGCTTTTCTTTGTTTTCGGCGTGGTAATCACATCTTCTCCGTGTAACCGCTGATAGGACTTGTTGATTCTGACCGTTTCTTTCTCAAAATCGAAATCGGCGGCGGTCAGTGCCAGCAATTCCCCTTCACGGATACCACACCAGTAGAGCATTTCAAAAGCGTAAAAGGAAACGGGCTTGTCCATCATTTCAAAAGAGAATTTCTTATATTCTTCTTTCGTCCAGAACAGCATTTCCTTGTGTTCCTCACTCCCCATATTCCCTGCTTTAGCGGCAGGATTGGAACGCAGCTCATAATACCGCACCGCATGATTGAAGATAGCGGACAACTGATTATGGAGCGTTTTCAGATAGGTCTGTGAGTATGGCTTTTTCTTCTCATCCCGATAGGCAAGCATTTCATTCTGCCATGCGATAACCTCTTTTGTGGAAATCTCGCTGATTTTCAGCTTTCCAAAATAAGGTAAAATCTTTGTGCGGATAATATGCTCCTTTGTCAGCCATGTGTTCTCTTTCAGACGGCTTTTCATATCCCGGATATACAGTTCGGTAAAGGCTTCAAAGCTCATATCCATATCAGAAGAGTTCTGCAACTGGAACATTCGCTCCCATTCCTGTGCTTCCTTCTTGGTCGCAAATCCCCGCTTGCATTTCTGTTTACGTTCGCCTTTCCAGTTGACATATCTCGCCATCACATACCATGTTCCATTGCCCTCGTTTTTGAATACCGGCATTATTCTTCCTCCTTTCCTGCTCCGTAGAGCCTTTCATAGAAATACTGGCGGTTTACCCGTCCTGAAATAGTA
>DLQV01000014.1:6161-6672 GCA_002474415.1 Lachnospiraceae bacterium UBA7598 | reverse complement strand
AAATAAAGCCTTTTGCTTTCAGTTCCTCATTCAACTGACGGATTAACTTGTAGGCGTACGGCTTTGATACGCTTAGTTCCTGTGCCACTTCTTCGGCACAAATAAATCTGTTTTTCATATAATAATCAGTCCTTTCTTTTGTTTTTATCGCCGTTCTATCCGAAGAAAGTTCCAGCAGGTATTCCCTGTTCGGCACTGTGCTGTCCTGATATACCGTAATAGATCAGGCGCTCGCTTGCTGTCTTGCAAGGTCTTGGCGGTTTATACTGTTCGGACGGTCATTTTATTAAACTTATTTGTTTAATTTCAAGTTCATTATACTAAGCATATTTGTTTGTGTCAAGTGGCTTTGCGAAAAATATTAAACCTTTTTGTTTTGTATTATCTTGACTTCTCCTAAACATATCTGCTATACTCATTGTAAAATACATACAAGGAGTGGACACGTTATGGCGATTGGAGAGAGAATCCATTTTTTCCGCATTCTGCGTGGAATGACACAAAAATATCT
>DLQV01000014.1:2116-6112 GCA_002474415.1 Lachnospiraceae bacterium UBA7598 | reverse complement strand
ATTGTCGGCTTTCCTGAGCGAAGTGCCGATGTACGTTTAGCACAATACGAAACAGGAACAAGAAAACCGAAAGCGGAACTTACTGCTGCGCTGGCACAGGCTCTTGATGTTTCCCCTCATGCCCTCGATGTGCCTGACATTGACAGCTATATCGGACTGATGCACACTTTGTTTACCCTTGAAGATTTGTACGGTCTGACTGTCAGTGAATCAGACGGAGAAATCTGCTTGAAAGTCGATACTTCCAAAGGCAAAGACGCTCTCGAACTTCGGAAAATGCTGTATGCCTGGAAAGAGCAGGCTGACAAGCTATCTTCTGAAGAAATCAGTAAAGACAAATACGATGAGTGGCGTTACCATTACCCGGAATTTGATACTACGCAAACATGGGCGAAAGTTCCGTCACAGGCACTTAGCGACGCTCTGGTCGAAGCATTTAAAGATAAGCTCACTGATTAGCACAAGGAAGATATAACATTGATTACCAATCACGATGAAGAAATAATTAGTGAAATCGCTGATTTCAACACATTGACTTTAGTAACTGCTGCATACACCCTATACGAAAAACTCTCCACAAAGAAACCTATATCAAAGCGTGAGTTTTACAAAGAGTTTGGCGATAACCTTCAGAGCTTTAAAAAAATATTTTCCGAAGATATCGACTAAAGATAAGCACGACAAAAAGCCCTTAGCCATGAGTTTTATACCCACAGCTAAGGGCTTCGTTTATAATATGGATTTATTTGTTGCACAACCACCTGTCAATCATTCTCTAACCCTAAAACCACCGGATTACAAGAATAATGGCTCTCATGCAACTGTTATCAAATTGTTATCAAAAGACTTTTTGAAGTGCCGCAAACCCGCATAAATACTGGATTCTTAAAGCATTTCAAATTATTCAAACTCAATCGTCCCAGGCGGCTTACTGGTAATATCATAGAAGCAGCGGTTTACCCCCTTCACTTCATTGATAATCCTGCTCATAACCCTCTGTAACACCTCGAACGGTATATTGGCAGCTTCCGCTGTCATGAAATCGACCGTATTGACCGCACGCAGTGCAACCGCGTAATCGTACGTTCTCTCATCGCCCATGACACCCACGCTTCGCATATTGGTGAGCGCGGCGAAATACTGGTTTGGCATCCACTCCGGTGCCTCTCCATGCTCTTTGCGGTATTCCTCTACCGCGGCATCCACTTCCTCACGGTAAATGTAATCGGCATCCTGCACGATACGAACCTTCTCTGCAGTTACCTCACCGATGATACGGATACCAAGTCCCGGTCCAGGGAACGGCTGACGGAAGACAAGTTTCTCCGGGATGCCAAGCTCCAGACCGGCTTTGCGGACTTCATCTTTGAAGAGGTTGCGCAACGGCTCGATGATCTCCTTGAAATCCACATAATCCGGGAGACCGCCGACGTTGTGATGAGACTTGATCACTGCGGATTCTCCGCCAAGTCCGCTCTCCACAACATCCGGATAGATGGTTCCCTGTGCAAGGAAATCAACTTTGCCGATTTTCTTTGCTTCTTCCTCAAATACACGGATGAATTCCTCTCCGATGATTTTACGTTTTTTCTCCGGTTCTGTCACACCGGCAAGTTTTCCATAATAACGCTCCTGTGCGTTGACACGGATAAAGTTCAGATCAAACTGTCCGTTCGGTCCGAAGACTTCCTCAACCTCGTCTCCTTCGTTCTTTCGGAGCAGACCGTGATCGACGAATACACAGGTAAGCTGTTTTCCGATTGCGCGGGAAAGAAGTCCTGCTGCAACAGAAGAATCCACACCTCCGGATAATGCAAGGAGAACCTTTCCATCCCCGACTTTTTCACGGATCTCTTTGATTGTATGCTCCACGAAAGAATCCATGCGCCAGGTGCCGGCACATCCACAGATATTTCTTACAAAGTTGTGAAGCATTTTGCTTCCCTCTACAGTATGCAGCACTTCCGGATGGAACTGAATTGCATAAAGCTTTTTCTCCGGGTTTTCATCTGCCGCTACCGGACAGTCTGCGGTGTGTGCTACCACCTGAAATCCCGGTGCCGGCTTGGAAATATAATCAAAATGACTCATCCAGCAGATAGTAGATCCTTCTGCTGAATCTGCTGCCACTCCCTCAAAAAGTGGAGAAGACTTGTCCACGAACACTTCCGTTTTTCCGTATTCACGTACCGGTGCCTTTTCTACTTTTCCACCGAGGATATGGTTCATCAGCTGCGCACCGTAGCACAGACCAAGAACCGGGATGCCAAGTTCAAATAATTCTTTCGTGTATGTCGGGGAGTCTGCCTCATAGCAGCTGTTCGGGCCGCCGGTGAGGATAATTCCCTTTGGATTCATTGCCTTGATCTGTTCGATGTCGGTACGGTAAGAATAAATCTCACAGTACACATTGCACTCGCGGACGCGGCGTGCAACCAGCTGATTGTACTGACCACCGAAGTCAATGACGATGACTTTCTCCTGATCCATATTGTGTTTCCTCCTGTTTTCTAAATGCATTTTTGCATTTATACGGTGCATTTTTCAAAAGTACACCATTTTTCTACCATTATAATAAAGCCCCTGTGATTTTACAAGTCACAACCTCACGTTTTCTCGTAAAATGCAATCACATCCGCGTAAACTTTTTCATTTTCTTTCTCATTCAGTATTTCATGGCGCATATGCGGATAGGTAATTGTGGAAATATTGGAAAAACCCGCCTGTTTCAGCGTATCCACGCTGTCTTTGGCACCTTTTTCATACCCGGTGCACGGATCTTCGCTGCCGCGGATCATCAGAATCGGTAATGCCTCATTTACGTCCCGGTAATTTGACACCTGATGCATGGCAGTTGTCAGCATATACAGATCGTGAAAAGCGGAAACGCTAAATCCGTGCCCGCAATACGGGTCTTTCAGATATGCCTGTACCACCTGCTCATCGGAACAGATCCAGTCCGCTTCAGTTTTTGCATGTTTTACCTGCTTATTAAAATTTCCCACCGACAGTTGCTGCACCAGCCGGGAATGATACATCGGTCCACGCACCCTTGTGAGCAGATTCGTCAGAAAAAATCCTATGCGGATGATCTGTGTTCCCGGATAATTCGGGAATCCGCTCAGTACCACCTTTGCGTAACTGTGCGACTGGGTACAAAGCAGATTCCTTGCAATGATGGTTCCCATGGAATGTGCAAAAATCATCACCTTTTCCGTTTGAAACCGCTCCCTGATATACGCCGTGATCTGCACCTGATCCGACAACAGATAACGGTCACCGTCTTTTTCTTTAAAGAACCCCAGCTTTGGCGCATGTTCCCCATGTCCCCGCATGTCCGACGTCACCACCGTAAATCCCGCCTGCCGCAGCTGTTCGGCAAAAGCCTCATAACGTTCCTTATGTTCCTCCATCCCATGAATGATCTGAATATATCCCCGCGGATGTTCACTTTCAAATACCGCCAGACTCAGCGCGTAACCGTCGGACGCTTTCAATACTATATTTTCCATTTATATACTCTTCTCCGTTCGTACTTTTAAAACCAGTCCACATTTGTTCCATGTTCCAACTGTTCCGGTGTCATCAAAGACACGGCATCAATAAACCCGTTGCGAAACGTCATCGTTCCTCTCTTTTGCGCAGTCGTTTCTTTTGCCGCAAGTTCTCCTGCAATGCCAGTAAACGCACAGCATGCCACTGCACTCTCCACCGAAGTTTCCGCACTTAAAAAAGCGCCAAGCATCACGGTGGACATACAGCCGCTTCCCGTAATCCTTGCCATCATCGGGCTTCCATTATGACACCGGTAGACGCAGCTTCCATCCGTGATCAGATCGGTTTCCCCGGATGCGACAAGAATCATCCGGTTTTCCTTTGCATACTGCTTCATCAGTTCCGGCAAATCCGTTTCTTCTGCTTCCGCCAGCGCATCCTCGGCTGCATCCACCCCGGTAACCGTTCCACAGTTCTGCAACAATGCCTGTATTTCCGAAT
>DLQV01000014.1:1383-2026 GCA_002474415.1 Lachnospiraceae bacterium UBA7598 | reverse complement strand
TCATCAGCTCCAGACATTTTTCGCGCCGATAGGAAGACCCTGACACCCCGACCGGATCAATCACGATGGGATGCTCCAGCGCATGCGCCCGCTTTCCGGCAGCCTCCATCGCCTCATAATCCGAGATGGCTCCGAAATTACAGATCAGCGCCGCTGTACCGGCCGTGATCTCTTCCACCTCACAGGGATGATGTGCCATCGTCGGTGACGCGCCCGCCGCCAGAAGGATATTCGCGCAATCGTTGACCGTCACGGCATTTGTGATACAGTGGATGAGCGGACGTTTCTGTTGTATTTTCTCATAAATTTCCGCCACTTTTTTCCCGGAAAATTTCATCACAGTTTCTCCCGTCTTTGTATTTTTCATGCATTATCTGCCCGTGAGCCTGTCCAGAATTCCTGTCTTTTTCATTGGAATGGTCACGATAATTGCAATGATCGTACCACCACAGGTACTGATCAAAAACGGCACTACAAATGTAAACAATGCCGCTGCTTTATTCCCCATAACCAGATACGCAATCGGATAGGAAAGCAATCCACCGATGATACCGGTTCCAAACACTTCGCCCACATATGCAAACGGAAGCTTTTTCCCATACCGGTAAAGCAGTCCTGCAAGCAGTGCACCACACATACTTCC
>DLQV01000014.1:0-1349 GCA_002474415.1 Lachnospiraceae bacterium UBA7598 | reverse complement strand
CCGGAAATGCCAGCGGGCTGCCAAGCCCTGTCAGATTACGGATCAATGCCGCCATAAAAGCCTGTGCCAGTCCCCACCATGGTCCGACCGTTACCGCGCACAGTACATTCACCAGATGCTGTACCGGCGCACATTTGGAACCAAATACCGGGAAAGAAAACATACTCCCGACCACAGCCACCGCCGTAAAAAGTGCCGTCAGTGTCAATTTTTTTATCTGCAGATGATTCTTCATTTTACTTTTACTCCTCTTTTGTTCCCTTTATATGATCTGTTCTACAAGTTCTCCAAGATGCCGGGTGCCTGCCTTAATATCCTCACAGGCAAAAATGCCGCTGACAACTGCGACACCCGCGATGCCTCTGCCTTTTAATTGCAAAACATTCTCTGCCGTGATTCCCCCGATTGCCACAACCGGAATCTTCACGCTGTGGCAGATTTCTTCCAGCAGCTCGTGCTTCATCGGAATGGCATCCTTTTTGGTTGTAGAGCCAAACACGGCACCACTTCCCAGATAATCAGCACCTCCCGCTTCTGCGGCTTTGGCCTGTTCCACGGTTTTTGCCGTCACACCAATGATTTTATCCGGTCCGAGAATCTCACGCGCATGCGCCAGTTCCATATCGGACTGTCCGATATGAACCCCGTCCGCGCCGACTTTTGCCGCCAGTTCCACATCATCATCCAGAATGAGTTTCACTCCGTAACGATGGCAAAGTTCCAGCAATTCTTCTGCCTCCTTCTGCACATCCGCTTCCGGAAGTTCCTTCTCCCGCAGCTGTACCAGAGTGGCACCACCTTCCAGCGCTTTCTCTACCTGCTCATATAATGTTTCATTGCCCAGCCAGGTGCGGTCGGTCACCGCATAAAGGCGGAGCTGTTCTTTTTTCATATTATTCACTGTTTTTTCCTCCTGCATGTTATCCCATTATAACACGCACAACAGGAGAAAATCTATACCGCATGCAAATGTGCATATTTTTCCTTTGTTGCCATTCCTCCGCGAATATGACGTTCGGATTTATTCACGTCAATAATCTTGCGGGTTTCTGCCGCAAGTGCCGGATTCACCTGGCACAGCCGGTCTGTGATATCCTTGTGAACGGTCGATTTTGAGATTCCGTAATGTTTGGCAGCCTGCCGCACAGTTGCCTTATGTTCAATGATATAGTTTGCGATTTCCACGGCTCTTTCTTCAATATAAGCTTTCAAAAAAATACCCCTGCATTCCTGTGTTTGTACAGTTTATGCAGAGGTATTTTTACTTATTCCTTTCCCTTTCGGGTTTCGTCATATCTACTTATATTTGCTCTGAATGGTGTAACATCTGCTGTCTCCACCAAAACTGG
>DLQV01000166.1 GCA_002474415.1 Lachnospiraceae bacterium UBA7598 | reverse complement strand
GTATAGAGATAAGGAGTACGATATGAGATTCCTTTTTCAAAAATGTAAAAGCAACTTCTGAACAATTTAAAGTGACATTTCTTGATAAGGATAATAAATCGCTTTCTTATGCATATACAGTAAAGGCAGGGGATAATGTCCGTGATATCATACCGCTTGACCCAGATACCTTAGGGGATAACTGGGTGCTGGTAATGGAAAAAAAGAGGATACGGATGCCTCGTTAAAATATGTGATGAAATAAAAACTGTCTTATTTTATTGCATCATTTCCTTTTTGATTTTTTCGTATAGCGGACGAATGGTTTCCGGCACTTCCTCCAATTCGTCCGCAATCTGATCTAGAGGTTTGCCTTTTTGTATTTTTTTACGAATCTGCTCTGACAATTTTTCTTCTTTTCCGATCTTTTTTCCGATTTCTTTTCCGATTCTTTCGCCATCCTCGATTGCTTCGGCGCGCTGCATTTCCAGCCGACGTTCAAATGTATAGTCTAATGTCATCACGTGCATTACCTCCTCCCTGTGTTGAGCCAGAAAATCCCTGAGCACATTTTCTTCCATACACTGGTTAATAGCTTTCTCAATGGCATCTTCCAGATTTCCACTGATTTCATTATTTTTCCGCACCATATCCACAAAATACATATATTCACGCAATGTCTGGCATTTTGACAGCAGTGGAACATTTTTCCCATTGTTGATATTGTAAACATGGCAGACCAATTCTACCTCAGGATTCTCGGTTCTTTTTCAAATGCATCAGAAAGACGGAGATCATACTGATCCGGCGCATCTTCTTTTCCATTATAAAACACGACAAAATGAGGAACTGGAATCTTTAAGACTTTTCCACCATAAATATCACGCTTCTGAGCTTTGATTTGTTTTTGTATAATGCTTGCAAAATAAAGAAGATCCCTCAGTGGCATATTCGGGCAATAGGTCGACTGATGCTCATACAGTTTCCTCCTTGTGTAAGCCACAGAATCTGTATGAAAACATATCCCGTATCAATACAAATCCTGCTTAACAAAATTAAGTTAAAATAAGGTTGAATTTTAAAAGCAAGACTTTCCGGGATAATTTGAAATGATAAAATAAAGTATATGATATAGACGGCTCGCCAGGTACTGTCCGCCCAAGCTATGGAAAAATATGTATTTGCTTTGTGACAAGTATAGCATTTAAGTGCATGGGATGCAACAAAAACCTTCCACATTTATGCAAAAAGTAACATCCTGAAAAGTGTAGTGTAATCACACAAATACGTCCTTAAAAGTGTAGAACCACCACACAAATACGTCCTTAAAAATGTTGACGGCTCTGCCATAAAGGAATATCATATAAAGTAATAAGGAATGCTACATATAAATTCCACTGACAGGGAGGACGCACAATGAAACGTTTTGCACTGGAAAAATTAAAAATATGGAAAGAAAAACCGGACCGAAAACCGCTGATCATCCGCGGAGCCAGACAGGTTGGAAAAACATGGCTGATGAAAGAGTTCGGAAAGACCTGTTTTGAAAAGACCGCTTATGTCAATTTCGACAGCAATCCAAGAATGCAGCAGCTTTTTGAAGGTGAGATTGATGTGGAGCGGATGATTCTTGCCATCAGCGCGGAGACAGGAGTATCCATAAATTGTACGGACACCCTTCTGATTTTTGATGAGGTGCAGGAGGTTCCAAAAGCACTTGGTTCCCTAAAATATTTTTGCGAAAACGCGCCGGAATATGCCATTGTTGCGGCGGGCTCCCTGCTTGGCGTTGCCATGCATAAAGGAACTTCTTTTCCGGTAGGGAAAGTTGATTTCATGGATCTGTATCCTCTTAGTTTTCAGGAATTTTTATGTGCACTCGGCGAAGAACGTTTTGTTACCATGCTGCAAGGTGCAGACACAGACATGGTCACAATGTTTAAGACAAAGTATATCGACCGGCTGCGGGAATATTATTATGTGGGAGGAATGCCGGAGGCAGTACAGAACTTTGTCCTGAATAAAGATTACAACAAAGTGCGCGAAATCCAGAAAAATCTTCTGAATTATTATCAGCAGGATTTTTCCAAACATGCAGAAATTTCTCTGGTGCCAAGGCTTAATCTGGTATGGAATTCCATTCCGATGCAGCTTGCCAAGGAAAATAAAAAATACATTTACAGACAGGTGCGGGAAGGAGCGCGCGCGAAGGATTTTGAACTGGCGATCCAGGGGCTTTTGGATTGTGGTCTGATCCACAAAGTGCATCGTGTGAAAAAGCCGTCCCTTCCGCTGAAAGCATATATGGATCTGAATGCGTTCAAAATTTATATGCTTGATGTCGGGCTTCTGCTTGCCATGGCAGATCTGGATGCAAGCGTTATCATTGATGGAAACCGGATTTTTACAGAGTTTAAAGGGGCGTTGACGGAGCAGTATGTGCTGCAGCAGATGATAGCGGAACTGGGTGTGGAACCATATTATTACACAACGGCAAATTCTACAGGCGAAATTGATTTCGTGCTGCAGGCACCCGGATCGGTCATTCCGGTAGAGGTGAAAGCAGAGGAAAATCTGCGGGCAAAAAGTCTGCGGGCTTTTTGCGAGAAGTATCATCCGCAGCATGCGGTGCGGACTTCCATGTCAGATTTCCGTGAGCAGGGCTGGATGACAAATATTCCGCTTTATAATATTGACCGGATTGGAGAATACCTCAAATGAGCACCATAGCTCTGCCGAAATTTAAAAAACGGGGCAAAAAAGGAAGATAAATATATCAAAAACGGGGCAAAATATGAAATATTTGATTGAAAAAACGGGGCAAATTTTGTTATCATGGAACAAATACGAGAAATAACGAGGAAAATCCCATGAAAATGACAACCCTGTGTTACATAGAAAAAGACGGAAAATACCTGATGCTCCACCGCACCAAAAAGCAGCACGACATCAACAAAGACAAGTGGATTGGCGTAGGCGGACATGCAGAAGGCACGGAAGGACCGGAGGACTGCCTGTTACGTGAAGTAAAGGAAGAAACCGGCCTGACACTGACCTCCTACCAATTTCGCGGGCTGATTACATTCATCAGTGATGAAGCGCCGGAACCGGAAGAAATGTGTCTGTTTACAGCGGATGGTTTTACCGGGGAACTGATTGAGTGCAACGAGGGTGATCTGCAGTGGATGGACAAA
>DLQV01000178.1 GCA_002474415.1 Lachnospiraceae bacterium UBA7598 | reverse complement strand
TATCAAAAGACGGGAATACCAATGCTTACCCTTGACCCGACCGATCTGCCGTTGGTGCGTATCATCATGCAAAGCTGTGGCAGATGGTATGTCGGGGAGGATGGTGTGACAGCAGACATCCGGGACAATAAGGCATTGCGACAGGCACTGGAAATCTATACAGAACTTCTTAAGAAAAATCTTGGAATGAGTGTTAATGGGTGGAATGAATTTATCAGCGCCTTCCAGAATGGAGATGTGGCTTCTGTCATCAGCGGCGGCTGGGTACTTTCTTCCATCAAGGAAAATCAGGCGCAATCCGGGTTGTGGCGTGTGACCCGTATTCCACTGGTGGAGAACAATAAAGATGCTGTTCCCGCATCGAATGTAGGTGGAAGTGCCTGGTATATCCTGAAAAACTCTGCACATGCAGATGTGGCAGCAGATTTCATGACCGAAATGTTTGCAGAAGATGCGGAATTTATGAACACACTTGTAGAACAGATTGGCATTATGCCATCGCTGAAAGATCTGTCGGTACTTGAAAGTTATCACAATACCGATGATTTTTTTGGAGGACAGAGTGTTACGCGTTTACTGAATAGTTTTGCGTCGATGGTGCCCACGGTCAATTATGGCAGCAAGACATATGAAATTGAGGATATTTTAGAGGCAGAGTTTCAAAACGAACTTTCCAATGGAAATATGGATTCCTGTCTGGAGAGAGTGCAGATGAAAGCGGAGGCGGTTGCGCGGGAGTAAACAGGAATCAAAATGTGAAATGGAATCTGATTTTTCATCAGGTTCCATTCTTTTTGTAAAAAATTTCTAAAATCGTAAATAAATGCAAATCTTATAAAAAATCCCATAAAATTGTGAAAATTTATAATAACATACTTCTAAGTAAAACGGTTGCGCTAGTGTTAAACTTAACCCATGTTAAAAACAAGTCAAACTTATTGGGAGGAAAACACTATGAAGAAAAAACTTATTTCGACACTGCTCATGGGTGCTATGGCACTTTCACTGGTAGCCTGTGGAGGAGGCGGAAACAGCGCAGGCAAGGATTCCACACAGGGAAAAGCAGCTAAGAGTGGTGACAGCAATACCCTGACGGTATGGTGCTGGGATGCATTTAACATGGATGCAATGAAAGACGCGGCAGCTATTTATGAGAAAGATCATCCGGATGTCAAGATTGATGTGCAGGAGACACTTTCTAATGATGTACAGACACTGGTACAGACTTATGCGATGAGCGGAGAGCTGGATTCCCTGCCAGATATTTTCCTGATGGATGATCAGGTATTTTCCAAGTATCTGCAGAACTATCCGGAAGTATTCGCTGATCTGACCGATTCCGGAATTAACTTTGATGATTTTGCACCATCTAAGGTTTCCAACTCCGTAGTGGATGGAAAGAATTACGGAATTCCTTATGACAGCAACACCGTAATCGCATGTTACCGTACCGATTACCTGAAAGAGGCAGGATATACCGTGGATGATCTGACGGACATTACATGGGATGATTTCATCAAAATCGGTGAGGACATCAAGAAAAAGACCGGCATGCCAATGCTGACCAATGTACAGGGCGAGCCGGATCTGCTCAATATGATTCTGCAGTCTGCCGGAATTTCCGTATTTGATGAGAATGGAAAGATTGCACTGACAGACAATGAGGGCTTAAAGGAAGCTATGAACGTATACATTGATCTGGTAAACAAAGGTATTTTACAGGAACAGACCGACTGGTCCGGTTATCAGGGTTCCATCAACAACGGAACGGTTGTAGGTACCATCAATGGTTCCTGGATCTGCTCAACGATCATGTCTACCGATCAGGAGGAACAGAAAGGCAACTGGGCTGTAACCAATATGCCGAAACTGAATGATTATCAGGGAGCAACAAACTACAGTGCACAGGGTGGTTCTACATGGGCAATTTCTTCCACCTGCAAAAATTATGATCTGGCAGTTGATTTCTTCAAGTCAACATGGGATGGAAGCACAGAATTCTATGATCAGATTTTAACAGACCTTGGTGCAATTGCAACGTATTTACCGGCAGCAGATTCGGATGCTTACAATAAGCCAAGTGAGTATTTTGGAAATGAGGCAATTTACTCCAAGATCGTATCTTACGGAAGTAAGATTCCAACCATCAACAAGGGAATTTACTGGAAAGAGGAGAAAGAAGCGCTTGGAGTGGCTCTGTCAGAGATTATCGGCGGAAAAGCAGATATGGATTCCGCTATTAAGGAAGCACAGAGCACGGTAGAGTTTAATGTCGGACAGTAAAAATGTCTGAAAGATACCGGCTGTGGAAACGCGGCCGGTATCATGGATAAGAGGCAGGAAAGGATCTATTTATGAAACAGAAATTTACGGGGACGAAAAGAAGAAATATGACCGGCTGGGCATTTTTGCTTCCGGCTACCATACTGATCTTTGCGATGAGTTTTTACCCGATGATCCAGGCGTTTATCCTCTCCTTTAAGAGTGGAATCGGCAACAATCTGGTCTGGTCGGGACTGAGCAATTATAAGCGTCTGTTGGGAGACGGTGTGTTTAAAACTGCAATGGTCAACAACTTTGTGTATCTGATTATTCAGGTGCCGGTAATGCTGATTCTTGCAATTTTACTTGCCGTGCTTTTGAATAAGCCGCATTTAAAATGTAAGGGACTGTTCCGTACCGCAATCTTTTTGCCATGCTGTACCGCGCTGGTTTCCTACTCCATTATCTTTAAGACATTATTTGCATACGATGGATATGTCAACACGGTGCTGTTACATCTGGGCCTGATTCATTCCCGTATCAACTGGCTGGGACAGACAGGTACAGCAAAAGTTATTTTGATTATTGCGCTGATCTGGAGATGGACCGGGTATAATATGGTATTTTATCTGGCCGGGTTACAGAATATTGACGGTTCCCTGTATGAGGCAGCAACCATTGACGGAGCAGGACCCGTGAAAACATTTTTCCACATTACACTGCCACTGCTTCGGCCGACAATTCTTCTGACAACGATCATGTCCATCAATGGAACCTTGCAGCTGTTTGATGAATCTGTAAACCTGACAGGCGGCGGACCTGCGAACTCAACACTTACGATGTCCCACTATATTTTCAAGACATCCTTTGAGTATAATTCCCAGTTCGGATATGCGGCAGCAATGTCCTATGTGATTTTTATTCTGGTAGCGATCCTGTCCTTTATTCAGATGAAAGTAGGTGATAAGAGATGAGAAAAGTAAAAAATGCAGCGGTGTATATTGTTCTGATTCTGGCATCCCTCATCTCGGTATTTCCGTTATATTGGATGATTGCAGCAGCAACGAATAACAGTACCGATATTCTCGGTGGCAAATTAACAATTGGGGCCAATCTGACCAGCAATCTGACAAACCTTCTGGCACGTCAGCAGATTGGCAGGGCATTTTCCAATTCTATGTTTTATTCGGTAATTTTAAGTGTGCTTTCCCTACTGATCTGTTCCATTGCAGGATATGCATTTGAAATTTACCATGACAAGGCAAAAGACGTTTTGATGTCTGTTTTGCTTCTTGCAATGATGGTTCCGTTTGCAGCGACACTCATTCCGCTGTTTAAAATGTTTACCGGACTGCATCTGCAGAGTACATGGATCGCTTATGTACTGCCGACGCTGTCCACACCGTTTCTGATTATGATGTTCCGGCAGAGTGCACGCTCTTTCCCGACAGAGATTATAGAAGCGGCAAGAATTGATGGACTTGGAGAGCTTCAGATTTTCTTTAAGATCTTTATGCCAACCATGAAGTCTACCTATGCAGCAGCGATGACTGTGACGTTTATGAACGCGTGGAACAATTACTTATGGCCAAAGGTTATTATGATGGATGATTCCTCCCAGACCATGCCGATGCTGGTTGCAAACCTCTCCAGCGGCTACAGCATCGATTACGGTGTGCTTATGCTCGGAGTACTCATCTGTTCTCTTCCGACGGGCATCCTCTTCCTTGTTCTGCAGAAAAGTTTTGCAAACGGAATTGTGGGGGCTGTCAAAGGATAAGACGACATGCCAGATACCGTGGGTTTTCAGGATTTCAGTGAAATCGGAAACCCACGGTTTTTATTATTCCTGCTTGACATCAGCAGGAAAATCCGATACCCTTAAAGCCATAGATTTCTCCTGTTATCACAACACGAGAAATAAATCATGAGGGTTTCCCTCAAAATTTCCAAATGTAACCTGCAAATTTAAAATTGATTGTAATTGCTTTCGCATGCTATAATAAAAGTGACCATATAGCAGGAAGGCGACTCTTAATTTTATTTGCGCATACAAATTCCGGAGGGGTTAGAGGAATATGTGAATGATTTTAAAATTCATGTATTTGAAATCGCATGGCTAACCGAAGAAGAAATCAACCGATTTCAGAGTGATTTTAAAATTGTAGCAAATTTTTTTGCAAACAAACGTAAGAATAAAAATTATGTTCCGGATGATGAGACACAGATCCGGCATGTGGATGAAGTACTGAAATTATTATCTGTTATGACGGGGGATTCTTCATATGAAAAAATTCTGACCGGAAAGGGAAAGCATGAGGAGGTGCATAGTATGTGTGATGTAGCGGAGCGGTTAAAAAATGCCGGATGGGCAGAGGGATGGACAGAAGGTCTGAAAGAAGGGAAGGAAGAAGGCCTGAAAGAGGGCCTGAAAGAAGGTCAGTTACTATTAGTAGATACTGTAAACCGCCTGAATGGCGGAGAGTCCCCAGAGCAGCTTCTTGCGCGTGGTGTAGATCAGAAGACAATCGAGTTTGCACAGCTTATCTGTAAGTAAATTGCAGATCATAAAAATGGAATCTGATTTTTCAACAGGTTCCATTTTTGTTATAAATTCTAAAAATAGTAAATAAATGCATATCTTATAAAAAATCCCATGAAATTGTGAATATTTTAATAATTACTTCTAAGAAAAAAAGGGCACTTAATCTATGTAAAAAAGTCTAACTTATTTGGAGAAAAACATTTGTAAATAAACTCTTGTATAAATATAGTAATGAAAACTATGTGTAAAAGAAATGAATACAAATAGATGTTGACAAAGAAACTACATTGCAATATACTGAAAATTGTTTGATAGTCAAACAATTTTGAAATATGGAGGAAACGTGCATGATAAGCACATATACATCAAAGTTGAAACAACTGCAGATCGGGGATCTGATTGCAAAAATTCCGATTATCCAGGGTGGCATGGGTGTAGGAATCAGCAGAAGTCATCTGGCGGGAGCTGTGGCAAAGGAGGGCGGTGTCGGTATCATTTCTACTGCGCAGATCGGCTACGATGAAGAAGGCTTCGAGAATGATCAGGCAGGCTGTAACTTAAAAGCCATCAAAAAACATATCCGGAAAGCAAAGGAGCTCGCCTGTGGAAACGGACTTGTGGGTGTCAATATTATGGTTGCATTAAAGCATTACAAAGAGCATGTCAGGGCAGCAGTTGCGGCAGGGGCAGATGTGATTATCAGTGGAGCCGGGCTTCCCATGAATCTGCCGGAGCTTGTCAGTAAAACCTGCCGGACAAAGATTGCTCCGATTGTATCCTCGAAGCGTGCAGCCCAGCTGATATTGAAGATGTGGGCGCACCGCTATGACCGCACGGCGGACTTTATTGTAGTGGAGGGACCGAAGGCCGGCGGGCATCTGGGGTTTTCCAATGAACAGCTGGCACATATGGATGCTATTAATTTTGACGGAGAGATCCGGCAGATTATCGACTGCAAAAAGGAATACGAACAGCGCTATCAGAAAAATATTCCGGTCATTGTGGCCGGCGGGATATTTGATCAGAAAGATATTTCGCATGCGCTGGATCTCGGCGCGGATGGTGTGCAGATTGCCAGCCGCTTTGTTGCAACCGAAGAATGTGATGCATCGGAAGCATACAAGGAGGCGTATATTCACGCCAGTGAGGAAAATATCGAGATTATCCAAAGCCCGGTCGGTATGCCGGGACGTGCATTGCGCAATAAGTTTATCGATCGTGTAAAGCGCGCAAAGTTGCCAATCAGTAAATGTTACAACTGTCTGGAAAAATGCAGTCCGCAGAAAGTTCCTTACTGTATTACGAAAGCGTTGATCGATGCCGTGCGTGGGGATGTGGAAAACGGCCTGGTATTCTGTGGGGCGAATACGGGACGGATTCACGAGATCACTACGGTACATCATCTGATGCAGGAGCTGATGGGAGTTTTACAGTAAAAATGGTTTGTGTGATTTTTCCTTGGAATCAAAGAATTCCTGTAGTAAAATATGAAGTAAAGCAGTAATGCAGATACGGGAAAACATGAAAGAAGGAGAACACGCAGCATGACACAAAAGCCTCTGGCCGCACACGGTGGAGATATTTATCAAAATCAGATCACATATGATTTTTCTGTAAATACCAATCCGCTGCCGCTGCCGGAGATATTGCAGAAACGGATGGCGGAAGCGGCTGTTCACAGCAACCGTTATCCACAGTATGACAATGTGTTGTTGCGGGAACGGATTGCAGCACTTTATGGCTTTTCAGCAGAAGAAGTAGTGTGTGGCAACGGAGCATCCGAATTATTTGTTGCGATTGTGCATGCACTGCGCCCGAAGCGGGTGGGCATTCCGGCTCCTTCTTTTTCGGGATATGCCTGGGCAGCTCAGACAGTGGGAGCCGAGGTATGCAGTATCCCGTTGCGGGAAGAAAATAATTTTGCCATGGATATGGCACAGATGGAGTCATTGTGCAGGCAGCCGGATGGAATTGGTTTATTATTTTTGGCGAACCCAGCGAATCCGGTGGGAAACAAAATGGAAGCGTCTCTTTTGGAGACGCTTCTTGACGTGTGTGAAAAGAGACGCATCACTGTGGTGCTGGACGAATGTTTCATTGCATTTACGGGGACGGAAGGATATGCTTCCTGGATCCGGAAATATCCGCATCTGATTGTGGTGCGTGCATATACAAAAATCTATGCGATTCCGGGAATCCGGCTGGGGTATCTGCTGGCGCAGAAAGAAATCTGTGAAAAAATTGCGCATCAGCTGCCGGAGTGGAATGTATCTGTGATTGCTCAGCAGATCGGAATGGACATTCTGGATGATTCGATTCCCGGTTGGAATCGTAGAAAGTATCTGATGGATACGATTGAGCTGATTCAAAAAGAAAAAGACTTTTTAAAACACGAATTAACAAAAATATTTGGAAATCAGATGATGATTTTCCCTTCGGAAGCTGATTTTTTGCTGCTGAAAACACAAATTCCACTGTACAGATTTTTGCTGGAAAGAGGAATTCTGATCCGAAACTGCGCAAACTATACAGGACTGGGACAGGACTTTTACAGAATTGCCGTAAAGAGCCATCCGGAAAATGTACAACTGATCGAGGCATTGCTGGATATAAAGAGGAAAGGGGAAGAAAAACGTTATGGAAAACATTGAATATGTTCTTCCGGGAGAGATTGAAAAACGAAGTTTTGCCATCATAGGGGAAGAACTAAAGGAGCGTGGCATCGTGCTTCCGCCGGAACAGGAGCCGGTGACAAAGCGTGTGATCCATACAAGTGCGGATTTTGATTATGCAAAGACGATGACGTATTCTCCCCATGCCGTGCAGATTGCCAAAGAACTG
>DLQV01000252.1:3906-4086 GCA_002474415.1 Lachnospiraceae bacterium UBA7598 | reverse complement strand
AATGAAGTGATTGATGTCACCCTGCCGGCAAAGAAAAACCGTGTGGGACACAGTCATCCAAATACCATGGTACTTGAAGAGGTAGAGCGTATTTTTACCGGCATGGGATATGAAGTGGTAGAAGGACCGGAAGTAGAGTACGATTATTACAACTTTGAGGCATTAAATATTCCGGCAAAT
>DLQV01000252.1:0-3826 GCA_002474415.1 Lachnospiraceae bacterium UBA7598 | reverse complement strand
GATTCTGCTGCGTACCCAGACTTCACCGGTTCAGGTACGTGTTATGGAACAGAAGAAACCTCCGATTCGTATGATTGCACCGGGACGTGTATTCCGTGCGGATGAAGTGGATGCGACCCATTCTCCTTCGTTCCATCAGATCGAAGGAATGGTTATTGACAAAGGAATTACGTTCTCCAATTTAAAGGGAACACTGACACAGTTTGTACAAAAATTGTTCGGAAAAGAAACAAAAGTAAAGTTCCGTCCGCATCATTTCCCATTTACAGAGCCATCGGCAGAGATGGATGTTTCCTGCTTTAAATGTGGTGGAAAAGGATGCCGTTTCTGTAAAGGTGAGGGCTGGATTGAAATTCTTGGCTGTGGAATGGTACATCCAAGGGTACTTCGTATGAGCGGTATTGATCCGGAAGAATATTCTGGTTTTGCATTTGGTATCGGTTTGGAGCGTATTACACTGTTGAAATATGAGATTGACGATATGCGTCTGTTGTATGAAAATGACGATCGTTTCTTAAAACAGTTCTAGGAGGAGAAAAAGAATGAATACATCATTAAAATGGATCAAAGCTTTAGTTCCGGGACTTGACTGCGGCGTGCAGGAGTATGTCGATGCCATGACACTTTCCGGATCAAAGGTAGAGGGATATGAGCAGCTCGATGCAGATCTTGACAAGATCGTCATTGGACAGGTTACAAAGATTGAAAAACATCCGGATGCTGATAAACTTGTCATTTGTCAGGTAAATGTGGGAAAGGAAACATTACAGATTGTCACTGGTGCTCCGAATGTATTTGAAGGAGCAAAAGTTCCGGTTGTTCTTGACGGTGGACGTGTCGCAGGCGGACATGATGGGACAAAGACTCCTGGTGGAATCAAGATTAAAAAAGGAAAACTTCGCGGGGTTGAGTCTTTTGGCATGATGTGCTCGATTGAAGAACTCGGTTCAAACCGTGAGATGTTCCCGGATGCACCGGAGAATGGACTGTATATCTTTGATGAGGATGCACCTGTCGGGGAAAATGCAGTTGCTTATTTAGGGCTGGATGACAGTGTTGTCGAATATGAGATTACTTCCAACCGTGTAGACTGTTTTTCCGTACTCGGCATTGCGCGTGAAGCAGCAGCTACGTTCCATAAGGAATTTGTACCTCCTGTTGTAACAAAAACCGGAAATAATGAAGATGTCAATGATTACATCAAAGTATCTGTAAAAGATCAGGATCTTTGTAGCCGTTATACAGCAAGAGTTGTAAAAAATATTAAGTTTGCCCCATCTCCGAAATGGATGCAGGAACGTCTTCGTGCACACGGGATCCGTCCGATCAATAATCTTGTAGATATTACAAATTATGTGATGGAAGAATACGGACAGCCGATGCACGCCTATGATCTGGATACGATCGAGGGAAAAGAGATCATTGTTCGCCGTGCAGCAGCAGGCGAAAAGTTTGTGACGCTGGACGGACAGGAACGCCAGTTGGATGAAAATGTACTGATGATCTGTGATGCAAAAAAGGCAGTAGGCATTGCCGGTATCATGGGTGGAGAAAATTCCATGATTACCGACCATGTAACAACCATGTTATTTGAGGCAGCCTGCTTTGACGGAACTAACATCCGAAAATCCGGAAAGCGCATTGGACTGCGTACCGATGCCTCAGCTAAGTTTGAAAAAGGCTTGGATCCAAATCTTGCCATGGAAGCAATGAACCGTGCCTGCCAGCTGGTAGAAGAATTAGGCGCTGGCGAAGTGGTAGGAGGAGCCGTTGATATTTATCCTGTAAAACGTGAGGGTGTAAAGATTCCATTTGAACCGGACAAGTACAATAAGCTTTTAGGAACGGATATTCCGGCCGAAGACATGATCGGATATTTCAAAAAAATTGATCTGGGATATGACGAGGCAACAAATGAGATTCTTGTTCCATCCTGGAGACAGGATCTGTTGTGCGATGCAGATATGGCAGAGGAAGTGGCACGTTTCTACGGCTATGACAAGATCGGAACTTCTCTTCCAAGTGGAGAGTCTACTGCCGGAGGAAAGAGTTTTAAGCTGCGTATGGAAGAAAAAGCGAGGGAAGTTGCCGAGTTCTGTGGTTTTTCACAGGCAATGACCTATTCTTTTGAAAGCCCGAAGGTATTTGATAAACTGCTTATTCCAGAGGATTCCAAATGGCGTAAAACAGTTGTGATCTCCAATCCGCTGGGAGAGGATTATTCGATCATGCGTACCCTGCCGCTGAACGGAATGCTGACTTCTCTGTCTACGAATTTTGGACGTAGAAACAAAGATGTCCGTCTGTATGAGATGGGAAATATCTATCTGCCAAAGCAGCTTCCGCTGACGGAACTTCCGGAAGAACGTATGCAGCTGACCTTTGGTATGTACGGAGATGGCGATTTCTTTACCATGAAGGGAGTAATCGAAGAACTCTTATATCAGACAGGACTTCGTAAAAAGGCAGAGTATGATCCACATGCAGATCTTCCATTCCTGCATCCAGGACGTAAGGCGCAGATTGTATATGATGGTGCTGTGATCGGATATCTCGGAGAGGTTCATCCAACGGTTGCTGCAAATTATGCCATCAAAGAGCGCGTATACATTGCGGTAATTGATATGCCGGAGATAGTATCCCGTGCATCCTTTGATTACAAATACGAGGGAATTACCAACTTTCCGGTTTCTTCCCGTGACTTATCCATGGTTGTTCCAAAGAACATTCTGGTAGGTGATATTGAAAAGGTATTTGAGAAGAACGGTGGTAAATACCTGGAAAATTATGAATTATTTGACGTATACGAAGGAGAGCAGATTGAAAAAGGCTTTAAGTCTGTCGCATACTCTCTGAAGTTCCGTGGAAAAGACAAGAATCTGGAAGAAAGCGATATTACAGGAGCTATGGATAAAATTTTAACAGGACTCAAAAATATCGGAATCCAGTTGAGAGGCTAATTATGACAGAAGGAATGAATGTAAAAGATTATGACTATGATCTGCCGGAGGAACTGATTGCTCAGGATCCTCTGGAGGATCGCTCCAGCTCCCGTCTGATGGTACTTGATCGTCAGACAGGAGAAGTGGAGCACCGGCATTTTACGGATATCCTGGAATACCTTCACCCAGGCGACTGCCTGGTCATTAACAATACTAAAGTAATTCCGGCGCGATTATTCGGGGTGAAAGAAGATACTCAGGCGAAAATTGAAGTACTTTTGTTGAAACGCAAAGAAAATGATATCTGGGAAACTTTGGTAAAACCAGGGAAAAAGGCAAAACCGGGTACCAGACTGATTTTTGGTGACGGACTTCTGACTGCAGAGGTTGTGGATGTGGTAGAAGAGGGAAACCGTCTGATTCAGTTTCATTATGATGGAATTTTTGAAGAAATTCTGGATCAGCTGGGGCAGATGCCACTGCCGCCATATATTACGCATCAGCTGAAAGATAAGAATCGCTATCAGACCGTATACGCAAAATATGATGGATCTGCTGCAGCACCTACCGCGGGACTTCATTTTACGAAAGAACTGCTGCAGAAAGTAAAGAATATGGGAGTCGACATTGCAGAAGTAACCCTGCATGTCGGACTTGGCACGTTCCGTCCGGTAAAAGTAGAAAATGTACTGGATCACCATATGCACTCGGAGTTTTATATGGTTTCACAGGAGGCTGCGGATAAGATCAATCATGCAAAAGAAAGCGGACATCGTGTGATTGCCGTTGGCACAACCAGTACCCGTACGCTGGAAGCTGCAGCAGACGAGAACGGACGGCTGCATGAAACCAGTGGCTGGACAGAAATCTTTATTTATCCGGGG
>DLQV01000274.1:16400-20758 GCA_002474415.1 Lachnospiraceae bacterium UBA7598 | reverse complement strand
AAAAACAAGCTCCTTTACACCGTTGGCATTTGCACCCGGTGTATTAAATACAACGATACCTTTGTCAGCACACTTGTCAAGCGGAATATTGTTGACACCGGCACCGGCACGGGCAACTGCAAGCAGTGAATCTGGAAGATCCAGATCATGCATTGCCGCACTGCGGACAAGTGCTGCATCAGCGCCTGCCAGATCGTCTACTTTTTTGTAATCATCAGAAAATAACTCCAGACCTACCCCAGCGATAGGATTTAAGCATGTATAGTTAAACATTTATGCATTCTCCTTCTCAAACTTCTTCATGAATTCAACAAGCTTTTCTACGCCTGCCTTTGGCATTGCGTTATAAATGGATGCACGCATACCGCCAACGGTACGATGTCCTTTCAGGTTTACAAGACCAGCCTCTGTTGCCTCTTTTACGAATTTTGCATCCATATCCTTGTCTCCGGTTACGAATGGTACATTCATCAGTGAACGGTCTTCTTTTCTGACAGTTCCCTTGAACAGTTTGCTCTCATCCAGGAAATCATAAAGGATCTTTGCTTTTTCAATGTTGCGTCTCTGCATTTCCTCTAAGCCGCCCATCTTTTTCAGCCACTTAAAGACTTTACCGCAGATATAAATGCCGTAGCATGGTGGTGTGTTGTACAGGCTGTCTTTGTCTGCCTGTGTCTTCCACTTGAGCATGGTTGGTGTGCCAGGAAGTACATCATCTGTGATCAGGTCTTCCCGTGCAATTACGATTACAACACCTGCCGGTCCGATATTCTTCTGTACGCCGCCGTAGATTACGCCATACTTTGTCACATCTACAGGCTCAGATAAGAAGCAGGAAGATACATCTGCTACCAGTGTCTTTCCTTTTGTGTTTGGAAGCTTCTTATACTTGGTTCCGTAAATGGTGTTGTTCTCACAGATATAAACGTAATCCAGATCATCCGGAATATCCAGATCGGAACAATCCGGGATATAAGAGAATGTCTGATCTGCAGAGGATGCAAGCTCAATGGCCTCTCCATACATCTGTGCTTCCTGATAAGCCTTCTTTGCCCACTGTCCTGTGACAATGTATCCGGCTTTCTTATTCTTCATCAGGTTCATAGGAACTGCTGCAAACTGCTGGGATGCTCCACCCTGTAAGAACAATACCTTATAATTATCCGGAATGTTCATCAGCTCTCTTAAATCTTTTTCTGCATCCTTGATGATGTCATCGAACACTTTGGATCTGTGGCTCATCTCCATAACGGACATGCCGCATCCTCTGTAATCCAACATTTCATCTGCTGCTTCCTGCAGTACCTCCTCCGGCAATACTGCCGGTCCTGCTGAGAAATTGTATACTCTGCTCATTTCAAACTTCCTCCTATATTTTACTATGCTGTTGCTTACTTATTCTTGCTCTCGAAATCTTTTCCATCGAAACATTCATTGATCGGAGCCCCCGGCGCAACCATCGGCCATACCTTGTCATCCGAATCTACAATTGCATCAATCACAAACGGCGTCTTACATTCCAATGCTTCCTGAAAAGCTGCAATAAACTCCTCCTGTGTTGTCACACGACGGGCAGTTGCGCCCATTGCCTCTGCAATCTTTACATAATCCACACCGTCATCTAAAACCGTTGCGGAATAATGCTGTTTATAGAAAAGTGTCTGCCACTGGCGGACCATTCCGAGTACATGGTTATTGACAATCACTTCAATCAGTGGAAGCTTTTGTCTGGATGCTGTTGCAAGTTCATTCATATTCATGCGGAAACATCCGTCTCCCGCAATATTGATCACCTGCTTATCTGGATTGGCAGTCTGTGCACCAATTGCGGCGCCAAGACCATACCCCATCGTACCAAGACCTCCGGATGTCAGCAAGGTTCTCGGTTTACTATATTTAAAATACTGTGCCGCCCACATCTGATGCTGGCCGACTTCTGTGACCATAATGGCATCTTTTGCCATCTCATAGATCTTTGCAATCATAAACGGACCACTTAACCCTTCCTTTGGAATGGTCAGCGGATATGTCTTCTGATACTCTGCGATATGGGAAAGCCATTCGGTATGTTTTTGCTGCTCCAGTTTTTCGTTCAGTTTTCCAAGGACGATTGCCACATCCCCGATAATGCTGTGATTTACGATAATATTTTTATTGATCTCTACCGGATCAATATCAATTTGCAAAATCTTTGCCTGTTTTGCAAATTTCTTTGGGTTCCCAAGCACACGATCAGAAAAACGAACACCAATTGCGATCAGAAGGTCACATTCACTGACCCCGAGATTGGATGTCTTTGTTCCGTGCATTCCGAGCATTCCGGTATAATTTTCTGATGTTCCATCATATGCACCTTTTCCCATCAATGTGTCACAAACCGGTGCATCTACTTTTTCTACAAATGTCTTTAATACTTCACTGGCTCCGGAAAGGATTGCTCCTCCTCCGACAAATATGTACGGCTTCTTTGCCTTTTCAATCATCTGGATGGCTTTCTTTAAATCATCCTCATTGAATGCCGAACAATCCGGCTGCGGCATTTCCGGCTCTTTCTTTACATACTCTGTTTTGTTGGCAGTCACATCCTTGGTGATATCTACCAGAACCGGACCCGGCCGACCTTTCCGCGCAATGGAAAAAGCTCTGCGGATCGTATCGGCAAGTTTTGTTACATCTTTTACAATAAAACTGTATTTTGTAATCGGTGTTGTAATGCCCGCAATATCAACTTCCTGAAAACTGTCCTTTCCAAGAAGCGATACTCCAACGTTACAGGTAATTGCCACGATCGGAATGGAATCCATATACGCAGTTGCGATACCGGTCACCAGATTGGTGGCTCCCGGTCCGCTTGTTGCCATACAGACTCCGACTTTTCCTGTACTTCTGGCATATCCGTCTGCTGCATGGGAAGCTCCCTGCTCATGCGATGTGAGCACATGCCGGATTTCCGGATGTTTGTATAATTCATCATAAACATTCAGGATTGCACCGCCCGGATATCCGAATACGGTATCTACACCCTGTTCTTTTAGGCATTCTATAATCACCTGTGATCCTGTCAACTGCATTTTCTAACCCTCTATCCTTTATTTCTCTTTTGGCACTTCCAAGACAGCTCCACGGTTTCCGGAAGTAACCAGAGCAGAATATCTCTTAAGATATCCCGTAGTAACCTTCGGCTCTCTCGGCTGCCATTTTGCACGCCGTGCGGCCATCTCTTCATCCGAAACATCTACATTTAATGTCATCTCCGGGATATTGATCTTTATGATATCGCCCTCTTCTACCAGAGCAATCGGTCCACCTACCGCTGCTTCCGGAGAAACATGTCCGATGGATGCACCTCTGGATGCGCCGGAAAAACGTCCGTCGGTAATCAGGGCAACAGAACTGCCAAGCCCCATACCTGCAATCGCAGAAGTCGGGTTTAACATTTCTCTCATACCAGGTCCGCCCTTCGGTCCCTCATAACGGATAACGACGACATCACCCTCTACAATCTTACCACCTTTGATGGCTGCGATGGCATCTTCCTCACACTCAAAGACTCTTGCCGGTCCTTCGTGAACCATCATCTCATCGACAACAGCGGAACGCTTAACAACTGAGCCATCCGGTGCCAGATTTCCTTTCAGGACAGCCAGACCACCGGTCTTAGAATATGGATGATCAACCGGACGGATGACTTCCGGATTGCGATTCACTGCGTTTGCAATGTTCTCTCCGATGGTCTTTCCAGTAACCGTCATACAGTCGGTATTTAACAATCCGATATCTGCCAGTTCTTTCATCACTGCATATACACCGCCAGCTTCATTGAGATCCTCCATATAAGTAGGACCTGCCGGTGCCAGATGGCAGAGGTTCGGTGTCTTTTCGCTGATCGGGTTTGCAAAACTGATGTCAAAATCAAAACCAATCTCATGTGCGATTGCCGGCAGATGCAGCATGGAGTTTGTGGAACATCCCAGTGCCATATCTACAGTCAGTGCATTTAAGATGGACTCCTTTGTAATGATATCACGCGCACAGATATTCTTGCGGAACATATCCATAACTGCCATACCTGCATGTTTTGCAAGCTTGATACGCTCCGAGTAAACAGCCGGAATGGTTCCGTTTCCGCGAAGTCCCATACCAAGTGCTTCCGTCAGGCAGTTCATGGAGTTTGCAGTATACATACCGGAACAGGATCCACAGGTCGGACAAACTTTATTTTCATATTCAAGTACGTCATCCTCTGTCATCGTTCCTGCTGCATAAGATCCAACGGCCTCAAACATGGAAGAAAGACTTCTCTTCTTTCCCTGCACATGTCCGGCAAGCATCGGTCCGCCAGATACAAATACGGTCGG
>DLQV01000274.1:0-16321 GCA_002474415.1 Lachnospiraceae bacterium UBA7598 | reverse complement strand
ACAGTTTGGCACCATAACCAGTGCATCAAACTGATGAGCGATGGCCATACACTCTGTGGAATCTGCAATCAGATCTCTGGTAACCAGAGAATATTTCATGCCGACATGTCCCATGGCAATACCATCACATACAGCGATTGCCGGGAATACAACCGGTACGCCACCGGCTTCCGCAACACCGAGTTTTACGGCATTTACAATTTTATCAATATTCATATGGCCAGGAACAATCTCATTGTAGGAACTTACAATTCCGACCATTGGTTTTTTTAATTCTTCTGCGGTAAATCCGAGCGCATTGAAAAGACTGCGCGCCGGAGCCTGCTGCATACCGCTCCTTGCGTTATCACTTATCATATTATGTTCTCCTTAAACTCTCTCTGCGATCAGGTCGCCCATCTTTGCTGTGCCAACCTGTTCGATCCCTTCTGTGCTCTCTCCTGCCTGCGGCATGATGTCAATGGTACGATATCCTTCTTTTAATACCTGTTTTACGGCATTCTCAATCGCATCAGCCTCTTTGTCAAGATCAAATGTATAGCGAAGCATCATGGCTGCACTTAAAATGGTTGCAATCGGATTGGCAATGCCTTTTCCAGCAATATCCGGTGCAGATCCGCCACTTGGCTCGTACAGACCAAATTTGGTATCATTTAAACTTGCGGATGATAACATACCGATGGAACCGGTCACCATGGAAGCCTCGTCGGATAAAATATCTCCAAACATGTTCTCTGTCAGAATCACGTCAAACTGTTTTGGATCTTTCACAAGCTGCATTGCACAGTTATCGACAAGCATATGCTCATACGTTACTTCCGGATAATCTTTTGCAACTTCTTCTACGATTTTTCTCCAGAGACGGGATGAATCCAACACATTTGCCTTATCCACGGAAGTTACCTTTTTGCGGCGCTTCATTGCAATGTCAAAACCGCGCTTTGCAATTCTGCGGATTTCATTTTCATTATAAGTAAGTGTATCCGTAGCTGTCGTCACGCCATCTACTTCCTCTGTCTTTCGCGCTCCGAAATACAAACCGCCTGTCAGTTCACGCATAATCATCATATCAAATCCTGTTCCGATGATATCATCGCGCAGCGGACATGCAGCCTTTAATTCTTCATATAAATATGCCGGGCGAAGGTTTGCAAACAGGTTGAGCGATTTGCGCAGTTTTAAAAGTCCTGCCTCCGGACGAAGCTCCGGTGCTAATTTATACCACGGGGATGTGGAAGTATTTCCCCCGATAGATCCCATAAGTACCGCATCACTTGCTTTTGCTGCTGCAATCGCTTCATCAGTCAAAGGAACTCCGGTTGCATCAATCGAGCATCCACCCATCAGGATATCCGTATAGTGAAATGAATGACCATATTTTTTTCCAATCTGGTCTAATACTTTTTTTGCCTCTGTAACGATCTCTGGTCCAATACCGTCTCCTGAGATCACACCAATTTGACATTCCATTGCTTTTCCTCTTTTCTACTCTGCTGTTTCAAAGTCTATTACCTATTAATATATAGCAACAGGGCCTTCTTTTCAACTAAAAATCCATTTTACTTTTTCATAAATAATATAATCTGAGATTATAATAGATCTTTTTTATTATTCTGAATTGAGAAAGAAATGCAAAAAGGTGCCGCAAATGCGACACCCTCTCTCATGTTCTTTATGATGCAGATTCTGCTTTTTCTACGTCTGCAATTGCAGCTTTCTGCATTGGAATACGACAGTTTTTGTTGTTTCCGAACTCTACGATAACGGTATCATCTACAATATCAATAATTGTTCCATAGAAACCGGATGTAGTAAGAACGGTGTCTCCCACAGCTACCTCAGAAAGCATCAGATCTTTTTTCTTCTGCTCCTTCTTCTGTGGACGAATCATCAGAAAATACATAAATCCGAAGATAACTACCAGCCAGATAATCATACCAAACATGCCCATTCCACCGGAAGCGGATGCGCTGCTATTTGCTAAAATTGCACTCATCAATGTTTCCTCCTATTCAAATACTAAAACCCATTCTACACAACTTCCGTTCTTTGGGCAAGCCTTTTTGGCTTTTTTAGACATTTTTTATACTTGACTGTCCCATCCGGTACAGTTTTTCTTCTTTGTAGGAAGCAAAATTTCCGGCATCTAAAGCATCTCTTATCTCTTCCATCATGGTATTGTAAAAATACAGGTTATGAAGAACACACAGGCGCATGCCAAGCATTTCCTTTGCTTTTAACAGATGCCGGATATAGGCTCTGCTGTAGTGCCGGCATGCCGGACACTGGCAGCCCTCCTCAATCGGGCGCATGTCTTTTTCGTATTTCTGGTTAAACAGATTCAGCTTTCCTTCGTTGGTATATACATGTCCGTGGCGTCCGTTTCTGCTCGGATATACACAGTCAAAGAAATCGATTCCGCGCTCTACCCCCTCAAGAATATTGGCAGGTGTTCCCACGCCCATCAAATACGTCGGCTTGTTTTTCGGAAGATACGGAACAGTCTCCTCTATGATCTGATACATCTGTTCATGGGTTTCTCCCACTGCAAGTCCGCCAATTGCATAACCATCCAGATCCAGCTGTGAAATTCTCTTTGCATGGTCTATCCGGATATCCGAAAAAATTGCTCCCTGGTTAATTCCAAACAACAACTGCTCTTTGTTGATCGTATCTTCCAGGCCATTCAGACGCTGCATTTCTTTTTTGCACCGCTCCAGCCAGCGGGTCGTACGTGCAACCGAATCCTCGACATATTTGCGCTCTGCCACACTCGATGGACACTCATCAAATGCCATGGCAATCGTCGATCCAAGGTTTGACTGGATCTGCATGCTCTCTTCCGGCCCCATAAAAATCTTTGCGCCATCTACATGGGAATGGAAATATACGCCCTCCTCCTTAATTTTCCGGAGTCCTGCCAGAGAAAACACCTGAAATCCACCGGAATCTGTCAGAATCGGACGATCCCAGACCATAAACTTATGCAGTCCGCCCATTTCTTTGATCAGTTTATCTCCCGGACGCACATGCAGATGATAGGTATTGGACAGTTCCACCTGACACTTGATCTCTTTGAGATCCATTGTTGAAACAGCACCCTTGATTGCGGCCACCGTTCCCACATTCATAAACACCGGCGTCTGAATGTCTCCGTGCACCGTATGAAACACCGCACGTTTCGCACTGCCTTCCTGTTTTAACAACTCATATGTAGCCATTTTTCTGTTATTCCTCTTTCTTTTTATTTACTTTCGAATTCTGCGGATCAAAATACCATTGGACAAAAGTGTGGAGTCTATGTAATGCCGTTCCAGCAGAATTTCTCCCTGCGGCACGACCTCGACATCTTCCTCACAACAATTAATCAGCACTTCCACATAACAATCCGGAAAATCCACTTTCTGAAACTGAATCACACGCTTATACGCTGCGTAATCATTCGGAAAATGAAAATTACGGCTTTTTAAGAGCGGTTCCTGCCGGCGCAGATGAATCAGTGTAGATATGATCTTGCTGCGCTCTGCATACTTTCCGGCCTCAATATCCGACCACGGCATACATCTGCGGCAATCCGGATCATAGCTTCCTTCCATGGCAATTTCGGTTCCGTAGTAAATGCAAGGACTTCCCGGCATTGCAAAAAGTACCGCAATCTGTGCAAAATATTCATCGAGATTTTTCACATCCGAACGAAGCCGCTTGGTATCATGCGAATCGAGCAGATTAAACAGCACATCATTGGTCTGCTGCATATAGCTTGTATAACAGCGGTTGATTGTATATTCAAAGTCTTCATTCGTCAGGCTCTTATCAATCCAGAAATCCTTGATACTTTGTCCGAGCGGATAATTCATTACCGCATCAAACTCATCTCCGCGCAGCCACGGAAGCGCGTTGTGCCAGATTTCTCCGAGAATATAGATATCCGGATTGATCTCCTTAACCCGCGCATGCAGTTCTTTGCAAAACCGGTGGGAAACTTCATTTGCCACATCCAGACGGATTCCGTCAATCCCGTAATTTTCCACCCAGTTGGCACAAATATCTACAAAATACTTGCGTACTTTCGGATTGTTTGTATTGATCTTTGGCATGGAATCAAAAAAGGCAAATGTATAATACTGTTTCTTCTTTGCCGCCTGCCCGTTTTTATCAAACGGCCATTCATTGATCATAAACCAGTCGTAATATTCCGACTCCGGTCCCTTTGCAAGCACATCCTGCCACGGTGCGAAATAATATCCGGAATGGTTGAACACACCGTCAAGCATTACGCGGATGCCGCGCTTATGCGCTTCCTTCACAAGATGTTTAAAGGTTTCCTCATCGCCAAAACGCGGATCAATCTTCGTATAATCTGTGGTATCGTATTTGTGATTTGACGGAGCTTCGTTGATCGGTGTCAGATACAGACCGTTGATTCCCAGATTCTGCAGATAATCCAGCTTACTCGTAATTCCCGCCAGATCTCCTCCGAAACATTCCTCATTGGTCACACTCCCATGCTCTCTCCATGGAACCACATCCTCAGGATCATTGGAAGGATCTCCGTTGCAGAAACGATCCGGGAAAATCTGATACCATACGGTATCGTTGACCCATGCCGGGGTACGCGGTACATCACAGGGATTCATCCACGGGAAAACAAAACACTGACGGCTTCTGCCCTCCAGATGCATCTGTTCGCTGCTGACAAACCCGTCTTCAAAATAAAACCAGCTTTCCTCCTCTGTCTGAAGCTCAAAATAATACTTCAGGCGCTTGTACTCCGGACGAACGGTAGTGGTCCACCAGATCTGGGTTTTTAACCGCTTTTTATATATGATCGGCTCCTTTTTTCCATCCCAGTGCTCCCCGCCGCCTAATATTCCTGCGGCAAACGGATCTCCGAGTATAATGGATACCGATTTTACATCATAACCCGTTTTTATATTGATAATCAGCTCATCCTCATTCAGCGGATAACAGTAATTGTCACTCGCCTGATGATATACTGCGTTAAATTCCATATGTTTCCTCTCTCTTTTGTGTGTATTTCCTTTAAATATTACCATATCTCTCTTGACTATTCAATGCGATGTTTTTTATAATATCCCTTAGAATATTAACGTTTTTAAGGAGGCATTTATGGCAGGCTCATCATTTGGCAATTTATTTCGTATCACCACATGGGGGGAATCCCACGGCAAAGGCATCGGCGTTGTTGTGGATGGCTGTCCTGCCGGACTCAGCCTCTGTGAAGAAGATATCCAGAAATTTTTAGACCGGCGCAAACCCGGCCAGTCTAAATTTACCACACAGCGCAAGGAAAGTGATACGGTAGAAATCTTATCCGGTGTCTTTGAGGGAAAAACCACCGGTACCCCGATTTCCATGATGGTTTGGAACAAAGACCAGCACTCTGCCGATTACAGTGAAATCGCCTCCTACTACCGGCCGGGACATGCCGATTTCTGTTTTGATGAAAAATACGGATTTCGTGATTACCGCGGTGGTGGACGTTCCTCCGGACGCGAAACGATCGGACGTGTTGCCGGCGGCGCAATTGCGATCAAAATTTTAGAGCAGATGGATATCTCCATACTTGCCTACAGTCAGACAATCGGTCCGGTGTCCATTGATCCTGCCCGGTTTGATCCCGCAGAAATTTCAAAAAACAAGCTGTATATGCCGGATGCAACAGCCGCAGCAAAAGCCAGCGCATATCTCGAAAAATGTTTACAGGAACAAAACTCCAGCGGCGGTATCATTGAATGTCAGGTTTTTGGACTTCCCGTCGGACTCGGTGATCCCGTTTTTGAAAAACTCGATGCAAACCTGGCAAAAGCAATCCTATCGATCGGTGCCGTAAAAGGCTTTGAGATTGGAGCCGGATTTGGTGCAGCTACCGCTACCGGACTAACCAACAACGATGCATTTTGCATGGAGAATGGACATATCTCCAAGAGAACCAATTATTCCGGTGGCACGCTCGGTGGCATGAGTGATGGCTCGCTGTTATTTTTCCGTGCAGCCGTCAAACCGACACCGTCCATTGCAGCAACACAGCAGACCGTCAACAAAGACGGAAAAGAAATTGAGATCAGCATCAAAGGACGACACGATCCGATTATCGTTCCGCGTGCAGTGGTCGTTGTTGAGGCAATGACAGCTATCACGATTTTAGATGCGCTCCTTTCCAACATGACCGCAAGACTTGACCGGATTATTGATTTTTATCAATCTTAACAGGATATTTTTACATATCATTTTATATTTTACGCAAAAAATCACAGGAGCGCTTTTCGCGTCCTGTGATTTTCTTTTCTAAGCTGAGTATTATTGATTTCTCAATGTCTTTCCCACAGAAACCGTATAATTGGATACAACCGTTGTCTTATCGGAAAGTGTTGTGGTTGCCTGTACAACAACGGAATTGATATTGACAGACATTCCTGAAGTAACGGAATAACTTGCGCCCGGTACACTCGATCCGGTGACGGTACAGTCTGCAATCACTCCGCCATCCATTCCCTGAACGCTCAAACAGTTCTTTGCCAGATCCAGTGCCGTCTTACAGCTTACAGTAGATACTGTACGATCTACACTGATCACCGGATTTGCCTGACTGTCGGTAACTTCCAGATATCCCGTAGTTGTAGCCAGTGATGTGCTCTGTCCATCGGTCGGATAAAATTTCAATTCCAGCAGGTAGGTACCTGTCTGTGCCTTTGTCACAACATTTCCATTCAGTGAAACTGCAGAAATTGGAATTTCTGATCCCCCGCTGGTTGCAGGCTCTGTTGCAGATCCTCCCTTTGACAGATCGCTTCCATAATACTGTCCGCCCTTACTGATCTTTACAGATGCAATATTTACATACTGATAGAATACACCTCCACGGTACTCTGAAAGACGCAGTGTTGATGCTTTCGATGCAATCAGGTCAGATGCAGAAGCTCCGGAAGTAATTGCCAGATCAATGACCGGCTTACTGATATCAACCTTATAGGAAGATGCTCCGTTATACGGAGGAGTCTGTACAACTACGGTAACATTAACAGATGCCTTATGTCCATTCATCGCCAGTGTCAATGTATAGTTATAGACGCCTGCTGCCCTTCCAGTTGCATCAAATACCATACGGTCAGTTGCCGGATCATAGGTAGCCATTGATACTTTATTGGTACTGTTTTCTACGATCTGGTAGGTCTCGTTTTCTAGTTTAATACTCTGACCATACTGATCACGTCCATCGATATTGACGTATTCCTTATAGCCTGTCGCATAAGCATTTGACATGGTAATCTGCGAATTATCCGCAGTCAATGTCGCAAGATATGCAGGTTCTGAAATTGTGATTTCATATACATATGTATATTCCTGCTTTGCATAAGTTGCTGTAACGATAATATTTGCCTTACCAGTTTTGATTGCTGTTGCATAGGCAACATTATTTCTTCCCGGATTTACAAGCAATGTGTCCGGATCGGAAGACTCAAACTTGATGCTGTCATACTTCATCTCGGTATTGTCTGTATCCAAAGCCCGGAAATGCACATAATAATTGCTGCCGGATGCCACATTATGGTTATCTTTATAGTTGGATGCACTATAATTTGGAACTGCCTCTGTCGAAGTCAGTGTAAGGTTTGTATTGTTTGATACATTCGCTGCCTTACATACAAAAGTTCCGCTTCCGGTCAGTACCAGATTTGGATCACTCGCACATTTATAAGTCAGTGTGACTGTTCCGGTATCTCCCACGCCAGTCATATAAATCTTATTGTCTTTTGTCCGATATCCATTTGTAATCCGTTCTGTATAAGTGATGTCTCCCGGATATGCCATCTTAACATCCACTCCGTTCGCATCAAGAAGTTCATACTCAATCGGTGTCTCTTTTCCTACAGTCACTTCTGTTGTCAATACTCTTAAGCTGACTGGTCTTCCTACAGATGCGGTAAATTCATAACTGGACTGTCCGTCTGTAACTGTATAGATTCCCCCATCTTTTAACTGATTATAAGTTGTAAGAAATACCTGTGTTCCATCGTCAGAAAACGTAACCGACTTGATTTCCATTTTTGCTCCGGCCGTTGTTCGGAGAACAAAATCATCTTTTTTCACAAGATTTTTGGCATTTCCGGAATAAACAGCTGCCACTTTATTTGCTGCTGTCTGTGCAACTCCTGTCATGGATGTTGCCACGCTCAAGCTCTTGCTGTCAGATGCGAGCACTTTGTTTCCTGTTTTCGCCTGTACGGTAATGGTATAGGTACCTTCTTTTGCCGGAGTAAATGCACCAGTCTTTGTAATCATATAAGAAACATCATTTCCATTTCCATCCACAGCAGACCAGACATTTGTGCTGATAGCATTTGCAGGTGTAATCCGGAACCGGAACTGATAGGTCTGTCCCACCTGGTACTTTACAGTTCCATTGTCCACGATGGAAATTGTTTTCGGTAAAATTCCAATCTTTGCAGACTTTGTCTTGATCGTGCTCACGCACTTTTTTCCCTTGTAAACTTTTGCGGTCACAATCACCGTTTTATTTTTTGCCGCAGCCTTTCCCTTTGTGCTGATGGTCAGACTGTTTGCTGATGTTTTTCCGCTGACAGTTGTTGTTGTCTTTTTCAGCTTCGCATAACTTTTTCCGGTACCGGAAAGGCTCCACTTTACTTTCTGTCCTTTGGCAAGGTTGGTTACCGTATAGGAATACACACCCTTATTGGTACTATTTTCATAAAGAACCGTATAAGTCTTTACGAATTTCGGTTTCGCTGCCGCTTGTGCCTGTACTGGAAATACAGTAATCATCATTGCCAGCGCACACAAAACAGCGATTAGCTTTTTGCATTGTAAACGCATAATCTTTCCTCCTTATCTGATTCACTACGCAGGAACAACTTCCTTTTGTCTTATATTAGCACACCCCTTGTCCTTTCGCAATTGTTCTGACAGAGGGTGTTTCTTAAGATTTTTTTAATCCAGGGCGATCGCTTCTTCTTCCCGTCTCCGGAGAATATCATATTCATCCAGTTCCATCCCCAGATCCACATAAAAGATCTGCTGCGGATGCGGACAGGATTCCATCGGCTCTCCCTTTTCATCCATCAGTCCCCGCACCGTAACGGTCACATTGCGTCCGTCCGGTTTCATCACTTCAATCTGTTCTCCGACAGAGAATTTATTTCTCTGCTCCACCCGGTACATTCCCTTTTCATTTTTCGGTCCGACAATCCCCAGGTAGGTATATCCCTTTTCATACGTATTGTTGTCGTAAATCTGTGTCTCCTCCGAAGGCTTTCCATAGAAAAATCCCGTGGTAAACTGGCGGTATGTACAGCTTTTGATCTGTTCGAGATACCACGGCATATTTTCCTGGTATTTCTGTGGGGATTCCAGATAATCATCAATCGCCTTGCGGTACGTACGCGCCACCGTTGCCACATAAAGTGCGGTCTTCATACGTCCCTCAATCTTAAAACTGTCTATGCCTGCCTCCAGAAGATCCGGAATATGCTCAATCATACACAGATCTTTGGAATTGAAAATATAGGTTCCGCGCTCATTCTCGTATACCGGGAAATACTCTCCCGGACGCTTCTCTTCTACCACAGAATATTTCCACCGGCACGGATGTGTACATGCCCCGCGGTTGGCATCCCTTCCGGTAAAATAATTGGACAGCAGACATCTTCCGGAATAGGAAATACACATAGCGCCGTGTACAAATGTCTCTATCTCCAGATCATCGGAAATATGCTCCCGGATCTGCCGGATCTCCCGCAGGGAAAGTTCTCTTGCCGTTACCACACGGGTAGCACCGAGTTTCTCCCAAAACTGAAATGTTCCGTAATTGGTATTGTTTGCCTGTGTGCTGATATGACGGTCAATATCCGGACATACTTCTCCGGCGATCGTAAAGATTGCCGGATCTGCAATAATCAGGCCATCTGGACGGTCCGGTTTCATGTTCTGCAGTTCCGTAAGATATTCCCGTACGCCATCGAGATCATAATTATGTGCGAGAATATTTGCCGTCACATAAACTTTAACTCCCCGTGCATGCGCAAATGCAATTCCCTCTGCCATCTCTTCCATGGTAAAGTTTTTTGCCTTGGCCCTGAGTCCGAATGCCTCGCCCCCGATATAGACCGCATCGGCTCCATAGATAACTGCAATTTTTAATACTTCCAGACTGCTTGCCGGAACAAGCAACTCATTCTTTCTCATCGTTTTCTACCTCTACTTTTGTACTGACTGTAATTCCATCTCCCACCGGCAGCACCGCTGTCACCAGATCTTTCCGGTGCGTTAACTCATACAAATATTCCCGCATCCGTTTGTAAATCGTCCGGTTTCTGCGGACCACCGCATAATGGGACTCAATAATATCTCCATCCTGCAGTACATTATCCGAGACAAGTGTCCCTCCGGTTTTAAGCAGACGCAGAATATCCGGCATAAAATGAATATACTGTCCCTTTGCGGCATCCATAAAAATCAGATCAAACGGTTCCGTGAGCGTCGGGAGAATTTCCGCCGCATCCCCCTCAAGCAGGGTGATCTGTTCTTCTTTCCCTGCTCTCTTAAAGTTTTCACGGGCAATCGGAATTCGCTTTTCATAGTTTTCAATTGTAACGATCTCACATGGTACCGGATCATATTCAGCCATCAAAATGGAAGAAAATCCTACCGCTGTACCGACTTCCAGAATCCTTTTGGGTTTTGTCATTGCAAGCAAAAGCTTTAAAAAGCTCTGCATCTCCTTCCGAATAATCGGAACATAGGAATCCAGAGCTTCTCGTTCGACAGCATCCAAAATTCTGGTATTTCCTGTATCCAGGGAATTGATAAATGTTACCAGTCGTTCATCTACTATCATATTTATTTCTATTGTGCCTCCGTGCTTTCCACATCCTGCGTATCCGGTATCATCTGCTTTTCCGAAAAGAAACGATACCCGTAATCATAACAGGTCCTGCATAAACGAACGGTTCCATATAAAATCAGCAGGATCAGCATAATAACAAACGCAATTTTAATGAAAGTGAACAAAGCTTTATTCATACTACTCCTATACTTCCATGATAATCGGCATGATCATCGGACGTCTCTTGGTCTCCTTCCAGACAAAATCACCCAGAGCATCTTTTACTTCATTTTTGATCTTGCCCCAATCCGTAATGTTGTGATCCATGCAATAATCCATGGTCTTATCAAGAACGGTTTTTGCCTCATCCATCAGGCTCTCGGAATTACGCACATAGACGAAACCTCTTGATACAATGTCCGGTCCGGCAAGTACCTGTCCGGTTCCGTTTTCCGGTGTCATGACAACAATGATAATTCCATCTTCTGCCAGACGCTGACGATCCCTAAGAACGATATTTCCGACGTCTCCTACACCAAGTCCGTCTACCATCACATTGCCAACCGGCACATGTCCGGTTACTTCTGCACCGTCCTCGTTGATTTCAAGCACATCTCCGGAAGAAAGGATCTTGATATGATCACTGTCATATCCAAGTTCTTCCGCAATCTTTGCCTGTGCAATCAGATGCTTGTATTCTCCATGCACCGGAATCGCATACAATGGATTTACCAGAGAATAAATCAGTTTGATATCTTCCTTGCATGCATGTCCGCTGACATGTACATCTTCAAAGATCACATCTGCACCCTTGCGCATCAGTTCATTGATAACACCGGTAACCGATTTCTCATTTCCCGGAATCGGATGGGAACTGAATACAATCGTATCATTCGGCTTAATAGTAACTTTGCGGTGCATACCGGATGCCATACGGGACAATGCAGCCATAGACTCTCCCTGACTTCCCGTTGTAATGATAACTGTCTTTTCATCCGGGTAATTTTTCAGCTGATCCACATCAATCAGAATGTTATCCGGCAGGGAAATATATCCCAGTTCCGAAGCAATGGATACAATATTGACCATGCTTCGTCCCTCAATCGCAACTTTTCTGCCAAATTTATCTGCGGAATTGATAATCTGCTGCACACGATCCACATTAGATGCAAATGTCGCGATAATAATTCTTGTATTTTTATGCTCGGAAAAAATATTATCCAGCGTTTTTCCAACCGACTTTTCAGAATCTGTAAATCCCGGACGCTCTGCATTGGTACTATCACAAAGCAGTGCTAACACTCCTTTTTTACCGATCTCCCCAAAGCGCTGTAAATCAATGGCATCTCCAAATACCGGTGTATAGTCAACCTTAAAATCTCCTGTATGCAGGACAATTCCCGCCGGAGAATAAATTGCAAGTGCTGCCGCATCCTGAATACTGTGATTCGTGCGGATAAACTCTACACGGAAACATCCAAGATTAATGTGCTGTCCGTATTTGACAACTTTTCTTTTTACTTTTTTGAGCATATCATGCTCTTCGAGTTTATGCTCGATCAGAGCATTGGTCAGTCTGGTCGAATAAATCGGCACATTGACATCTTTTAAAACATATGGGATGGCACCAATATGATCTTCATGTCCGTGCGTAATAAAAAATCCTTTGACCCGATCAATGTTTTCCTTTAAATAAGTGACATCCGGAATGACCAGATCCACTCCATACATATCATCTTCTGGGAATGCAAGACCGCAATCCACCACAATAATACTGTCTTCATACTCAAAGGCAGTAATATTCATACCAATCTGCTCAAGACCTCCCAAAGGAATGATCTTAAGCTTGCCTTTATTCTGTTTTTCCTGTTTTTTCATATATCCTCCAAATATAATATTCCGCTCTAATATAAAAGCTGTGTTTCTTCATCCGCAAGTTCAGCAAATACTTTCGCGAGTGCTGCAAACTCTGTATCATCGTCTACCATCTCGTAAAATACTTCCTCATCCTGTGTTTTTATTTCTTTTAATATATATGCTTCACTGTCTCCATTTTCATTGCCATCAGAGACAAGTAAGTATCTGATTCCATTCAGCTGTGTCTGTTCTTCCACAGCAAACTCCACCACCTCATTGGTGTCCGGATCTGTAAACTGAATTTTTTCCATTTATTTTTTCCTTGTATTTTTATTTTTCTTCTGGATGATTTGAAAGATAATCCAGATATCCCTGCAATATAAAAATAGCCGCAATTTCATCTACATATTCCTTGCGGTTTTCTCTTCGAATTCCTGTTTCCATCATCGAACGGTCTGCTGCAACTGTTGTCAGACGTTCATCCCATAAAATAACAGGGAGGCCACAGCGTTTTTCAAGCATTTCCTTGAATTCTTTTGTTTTCTCGCAGCGCTCCCCTTCTGTACTATTCATATTTTTCGGGTAACCAAGCACGATTTTTTCAACTTCATACTCACTTACCAGCTGTTCGATTCGTGCCAGCGTCTGTCGCAGCTTCGTTGGAGCCTTTCTGCGTATAATCTCCACGCCCTGCGCTGTAATCAACAACGCATCGCTCACTGCAACACCCACTGTCTTCGAACCGAAATCCAATCCTAAAATCCGCATAATTCTCCCGTACCGGATTATTCCCAGGAATTATTTTTGATGTATGCACGCAAAACTTCTTCTACAAGTTCGTCCCGCTCTACTTTCATGATCAGACTTCTCGCATTTTTATAACTTGTAATGTAGGTTGGATCTCCACTCATCACATAACCGACGATCTGGCTGACAGGGTTGTATCCTTTCTCGGATAACGCCTCATACACCTGCTCTAAAATGTCAGATACCTCTATATTTGATTCATGGATAATTCCTATGTCCTGAGTATTTTGATTGTTCACTTTCTCACGTCCTTCTTTATCGCATTAAAAAACATTTGGCTTTATTTTAATATATGTAGCCTAAAATAGCAACTCTTTTATTTCAGCATGCCAAAGAAATCGTACTGGTTTGTCTCTGGAAGATCGCCCAAAAGTCCAAGTTCTTCCATCACATCGAGGATTGTCTTTGACACCTTTCCACGAATACGGATATCCTCTTTCGACGTAAATGTGCCGCCTTTTGCCGCTTCCTCCAACTGCTGTGCCGCCTTTAAGCCCATGCCCGCAATGGATGCAAAGCTTGGCATGATCTTCCCATCTATGATCTGGAAACGGTCTGCCTTTGCGCGGTACAGATCAATCGGCATAAACTCAATGCCCCTCGCATACATTTCCTGTACCAGCCGCATATCACGCACCATATCCTTCTCCGTCGCACTCATGTCATTTTTATCCTTCTTCTGCAGGGCAGCCAGATTTTCCTCCAGTGCTTCCTTACCCAGGCACATCTGCTGATAGTCAAACGCTGACGCACGGATACTAAAAAACGCCGTGTAATAGGCAAGTGGATATTTGATCTTGTAATACGCCACTCGCCAGCCCATCATAACATAGGCAACCGCATGTGCCTTCGGAAACATGTACTTAATCTTCTCGCAGGACTCCATATACCATTCCGGCACATCATGCTTGCGCATCTCCTCTTTCCACTCATCCCATTTGTCACATTTGCCTTTCGCAACGATACCTTTTCGTACCTTCTCCATGATATTAAATGCAAGCCCCGGTTCCAGTCCCCGGTAGATCAGATACGTCATGATATCATCTCTTGTACAGATCGCAGATGAAAGCTCACAAACGCCCTCCGCAATCAATGTCTGTGCGTTTCCAAGCCATACATCCGTACCATGGGAAAGTCCCGCGATACGCACCAGATCCGAAAATGCTTTCGGTGCTGCATCGATCAACATCTGCATCGCGAAGTCTGTACCAAACTCCGGAATACCAAGTGTACCAAGCTTCGTGCCGCCGATATCCTCCGGCTTGATACCGAGCGCTTCCGTGTTATGGAACAAAGACATAACATCCTTATCATCCAGTGGAATCGTCTTCGCATCCAATCCGGTCAGATCCTCCAGGCGACGAATCATCGTCGGATCATCATGACCGAGAATATCAAGCTTCAACAGGTTATGGTCGATGGAATGGTACTCAAAATGTGTTGTAATAATATCGGTTGTTGTGTCATTCGCCGGATGCTGGATTGGAGTGAATGAATAAATCTCCTCATGCTTCGGCAGCACAATCATACCACCCGGATGCTGCCCGGTTGTACGTTTCACTCCTGTCAGTCCAAGTGCTATCCGTTCCATCTCACAGCGGCGTTTCACCTGATCATGCTCTTCGTAATATTTGTACACATAACCAAACGCTGTTTTCTCCGCCAGAGAACCGATTGTTCCAGCGCGGAATGCCTTTCCCTTTCCAAAAAGCTCCTCCGTATAGGCATGTGCCTTCGGCTGATACTCGCCCGAAAAATTCAGATCGATATCCGGCTCTTTATCGCCATAGAAACCAAGGAATGTCTCAAACGGAATATCATGGCCTTCCTTTGTCATCAGCGTACCACACTTCGGGCATTTCCGATCTGGCATATCGCAGCCTGACTGTCCTTCGAACTGTTTCACAAAATCCGAATCAAAATCTGTAAAGTAACACTTCGGGCAGATATAGTGTGCCGGAAGTGGATTTACCTCTGTGATACCTGCCATCGTCGCAACAAAGGACGAACCAACCGAGCCACGGCTGCCTACCAGATAACCATCACCATTTGATTTCCAAACCAACTTCTGGGCGATGATATACATAACCGCAAATCCATTCGAGATAATAGAATGCAGCTCCCGTTTCAGTCTCGCCTCCACGATCTCCGGCAAATTCGGTCCGTAAATCTCATGTGCCTTATCATAACAGATCGTCGTCAGTGTCTCATCGGAATTATCAATGATTGGCGGACATTTATCCGGTCGTACCGGTGAGATACGTTCAATCATATCGTTGATCTTATTTGTATTTGTAATAACGACTTCTTTTGCGAGGTCACTGCCCAGATACTGAAACTCTGCAAGCATCTCATCCGTTGTACGGAAAAAGAGCGGTGGCTGGCGGTCTGCGTCATGAAAGCCCTTTCCTGCCATCATGATCCGCCGGTATATCTCATCCTCCGGGTCGAGGAAATGCACATCGCAGGTTGCAACCACTGGTTTACCAAACTGTTTGCCAAGGTCGCAGATCTTCCGGTTTACATCCTGCAGGTCTTCCACGGTCTTAACCGGAGCTTTCTCATCATCGAGCAGGAACATGTTGTTTCCGACCGGCTGGATCTCATAGTAATCATAGAAATTACATAATCTTGTAATCTCATCCTCACCCTCACCATACAACACTGCACGGTAAAGTTCACCCGCTTCACAGGCAGAACCGATGATCAGGCCTTCCCGGTATTTGTTGATCAGGCTCTTCGGCATACGCGGACGCCGGTTAAAATATGTCAGGTGCGATTCAGAAATCAGGC
>DLQV01000193.1 GCA_002474415.1 Lachnospiraceae bacterium UBA7598 | reverse complement strand
AACGGAAATTGATGAGCAGATTGTATTTGATCAGTTGGATGATAATATGACTGCGATATGGAGTTTGTTGCTTTCAAGTGGATATTTGAAAATTAATCAGGCTCCGAAAGATGCTGCTGCATCCAATCAGAATTACCATCTTTCTTTGACAAATCATGAGGTAGATGTCATGTTCCGCCGAATGATCGATGGCTGGTTTAAAAAATATACTCCAAATTATAATGCATTTGTTAAGGCACTGCTAGCGGATGATGTCCGGGCAATGAATCATTACATTAACAGAATAGCCTTAGAAACGTTCAGTTTCTTTGATACGGGAAAGGGACCTTCTGCTTCGGCAGAACCGGAACGTTTTTACCATGGGTTTGTTCTCGGATTGATGGTAGATCTGCAGGATAAATACCATATTACCTCCAATCGCGAAAGTGGATTTGGGCGTTATGATATTATGCTTGAGCCTGTTGAAATTGGTCAGTCGGATGCAATTATTCTGGAATTTAAAGTGATTGATCCGGAGTCGGAGGCTGATTTGCATGCGACTGTGAACAATGCGTTAGAACAGATTCGTCATAAACAATATGATGCGCAGTTACTTGCCAGGGGATTTCGGCCAGATCAAATTCGAGCATATGGATTTGCTTTTCAGGGGAAGCAGGTGCTGATAGGAAAATAAAATCGCTTTTTATTGGAAGTGGCTGTCACACTAATTTAGTTAGTGTGACAGCCACTTTTTTCATTATCTCCCCGTATAAACCGAAATCACCCCACAGGCAATCTTCTTCCCGGAATCTCCCGCGGGCTGTGTCGTGAAATCATCCCGGTTTTCATGGATAATCAGTGATCTTCCCACGATATCGGAGATACCAAAGCGCATGTCATAAAAGGCCATCCAGGCATATCCGCGGTTGGATAAGAGCGGTGGCAGATCACCGTCGTGAAATGGATGTTGCTGGTTGGTCGGATTATAGTGGCTGCCACTCTGGTCGAATGGCGGTGTGCAGTTTCCGTTTTCGTGAATATGCATGCCAAAGAAGCCGGAGGCCTCCGGGGTATTCTGATCGGGAAGATGAAAGACCTCGACCTGTACGAGAACGCCGCCGGCAGAGACGTTGTAGAATGTGGCAAGTCCCCGTACGGGACTTACGGTATCTCCCTGTATTCTGGCGATGGCGGCTGGACGTGAAGAGGTTAAAAGCTGGATAAAATGAGGAGCGAGCATAAAAAACTCCTTTTTCCTTATGGTATGCCAGAGATTGTTTCTTGACAAAACGCGTATTGTCAATTTTGGAAAACGGTATTGTACTTGAAAATGAGAAGGCGTATGATGAAAACATAAGGCATGTTTCAAGCAGAGGAAAAGATACGAAGGAGGCAGCTTATGAAAACAATCAAAAAGACGATGTTAAGTGTTACGCTTGTATTTTTTATGATGATTCTGCCGATGAGCGACAGTGCAGGCATGGTGACGGCTCATGCAGAGACCACGGTCTATGTGACACCGACCGGCAGCAAATATCATACCCACAAATGCGGGCGGGGCAATTTTTATCAGACTTCTCTCTCCAATGCACTGGCACGCGGTCTGACACCGTGCAAGAAGTGTTTTGGTTCATCGGGCGGATATGCTCAGACGAGGAAAACTACTAAAACAACCACGAAGCGGACGACAACGAAGAAAAAGAACACAAAACCGAAGGTAAGTCCGCTGTCGATCAGCAATGCAAAGATTGTGCTTGTCAAAGGACAGAGTAAGAAACTTACGGTGAAGGGTGGAGCCGGAACCACTTCCTGGGGCAGCAGTAATACGGCAGTAGCTGGTGTCTCCGCCGGAAAAGTGGTGGCAAAAGGAAAAGGTAAAGCAACCATCACGGTAAAGAAAGGAAAGCAGAAGAAATCCTGCCAGGTGACAGTAGAAACGCCGGAACTGAATAAGACGGCGGTGGAGATGGACGTGGAAGATACGGTTTCTCTGGATCTGAAGGGATGCAGTCATGAGGTGGAATGGACCTCTTCCGATGACGATATATGCGAGGTAGAGGATGGCATACTGACCCCGTATACCAGCGGTACGGTTACAATCAAAGCAAAAGTACATGGGATGGAGTGGAAATGCAAGGTTGTCATCACGGACAGTTCGGAGGATGACTGGAACGATGATCAAAGTGATGATTCGGGGAATACGGACAATGGATATACGGATGCCGGAGTGGATGTTGCGGCATAAACCGGTTGACAGATTCCTTTTGGAAGTATAAGATAAAGACAAATTTCATAGGATATAGAAAACAAAGGGCGATGTTGTTCAGACACTGCCCTTTTTTTATTCGAAAACAGGAGGGATGAGGTTATGGAAAGGTTAAATGATGTAATTACTGCAATTGATGATTTTGTTTGGGGACCGGTTATGCTGATTCTGCTTGTGGGGACCGGAATCTTCCTTACGATCCGCACGCGGTTTCTGACATGGAGAAATCTCGGTTATGCACTCAAAAGTACGTTAAGCAAAGAAGCACGGACGAAAAGCCGTGGCGAGGGCGATGTGTCTCCGTTTTCGGCACTGACTACAGCGCTTGCCGCCACAATCGGAACGGGAAACATTGTGGGAGTGGCGACGGCGATGGTTTCCGGTGGTCCGGGAGCTTTAGTCTGGATGTGGATCTCTGCTGCATTTGGTATGACATCGAAGTTCAGTGAGTGTATGCTGGCGATCAAATACCGTGAGATCAATGCCAAGGGTGAGATGAGTGGCGGTCCGATGTATACGATGAAAAAGGCGCTGAAGAATAAAAAGTTTGGAGCGGTTCTTGCGTGGCTCTTTGCATTGTTTGCAGTGATTGCTTCGTTTGGAATCGGCAATATGACACAGGGGAATTCCATTTCCAGTGCCTTACATACGACTTTTCATGTGCCGACGCATCTGACCGGAATTGTGATTACGGTACTTGCACTGCTGATTATTGTTGGCGGTATCAAATCCATTTCAAAGGTTTCTTCGGTGGTTGTTCCGCTGATGGCGATTTTTTATGTGATCTGTGGCGTTATTGTCATTATCGGAAATATTTCGAATCTGCCGGCCGGCATTGCGATGATTTTTCGGATGGCATTTTCGGTAAAAGCAGTAGGCGGCGGTCTGTGCGGAACGATTGTCGCGTCTATGATGAATGCAATGCGTTATGGTGTGGCAAGAGGAGTGTTTTCCAACGAAGCCGGTATGGGTTCAGCGGCAATTACGGCTGCAGCTGCAACAACGGATAACCCGGTGCGTCAGGGCTATATAAAT
>DLQV01000232.1:256-5859 GCA_002474415.1 Lachnospiraceae bacterium UBA7598 | reverse complement strand
GTGGCGTTTCACAAACGCCTAAAAAATCATAGTAAAGAGAGGTAAAAGTTATGGCAGAAATTAAAGAGAGTGCATTGGAATTAATTGGTGAAACACCCTTGTTAAAGCTAAATCGTTACAGTGAAAAAACAGGGGTGAAGAATGTTACCCTTCTGGGAAAGCTTGAATATTTAAATCCTGCCGGTTCTGTGAAAGACAGAATTGCGCTGGCGATGATTGAAGAAGCTGAAAAGAGTGGAAAATTAAAACCGGGGGCAACGATCATCGAACCGACCAGCGGAAATACAGGAATTGGTCTGGCAGCAGTAGCAGCTGCAAAGGGATATAAAGCGGTTCTTACACTTCCGGAAACAATGAGTATTGAGCGAAGAAAATTACTAAAGGCATATGGAGCAGAGCTTGTATTAACAGAAGGCATCAAAGGAATGAAAGGCGCTATTGCTAAGGCAGAGGAATTACATAGAGAAATTGAAGGCTCTATTATTTTAGGACAGTTTGTAAACCCTGCCAATCCTGCGGTACATAAGAAAACAACAGGACCAGAGATTTGGAATCAGACAGATGGAAAGGTCGATATTTTTATTGCCGGTGTTGGAACCGGAGGTACTGTTACAGGTGTAGGTGAGTACTTAAAAGAACAAAATCCTGATGTAAAGGTGGTAGCGGTTGAGCCGGCATCAAGTCCTGTTCTTTCAAAAGGAATTCCGGGGGCCCATAAAATTCAGGGAATTGGAGCCGGTTTTGTGCCTGAGGTTTTAAATACAAAGATCTATGATGAAGTGATTGCAATTGAAAATGAAGATGCATTTGAAGAAGGCAGATTATTTGCACTATCAGAAGGTGTGTTAGTAGGAATATCTTCCGGGGCAGCATTGAAGGCTGCTAAAATTTTAGCAGAAAGACCGGAAAACAAAGGGAAAAACATTGTGGTATTATTGCCGGATTCGGGTGACAGATATTTATCAACACCATTGTTTGCCGATTAATAATTGTAAACTTTATGATAAAAGAAAAGCTGTAGGCGTTTATGTTTACGGCTTTTTGTCTATTTTGGGAAAAAGTAGTTAAAAACTATGGATATTTTGTAACTGAAATAACAAGAAAGTATGTTAAATCAGTATTCGCAGCTCTGAACACGTTTTCAAAAAAACTTCCATCTTATTTCCATTCTTACACAAATCCCCTGTAATCCTACCAAAAATATATGAAATATACACCGTGATCTGTAAACGATTTCAAATATCTTCATTTCAAAATCCCATTTCCTGTGATAAAGTCCCTGTTAAGCAAACGCGATTGCAGCAGAAAAATGGAATGGTAACAGGAAACACAAGGAGGGCAGCAGTATGGCAGTCAATGAAAACTGGAGACAGGAAGAACCAAGTCTGGATGAGGTGCTGGAAAAATATCCGGATGTGCCGAAAATCTGGGCGCTGAAAGTAGATGTGCAGCGCAGGGGCGTTGTGTATACACAGGCGGCAAAGGAAAAAATCGATCCCAATGTGCATCAGGTAAATACCGGAACGATCGCGTTATTCCGGACCGTGCAGGACTACACGCCGGAGAGCCTGATTCTGCGGGACGGTTCGTACCTGATTACAAATTTTGACCTGAACAAAGAAAACGCATTCCGCGATCCATACGTGGTGGATGTGATCGACGATAAAATTTACATCACCGATGAGGGAAAGCCGCTTGAGGAAGTATGGTATTGGGAAAAACCTGATTTTTACGATAAAAAAGCATCCAACGGCGTGCCAATGAACCAGTATGTGCAGGCGCGTCCGCAGCGGATCGATATCAGCTTAAACCAGTACTGCCATTTCTGGGATCAGCCGGGGGAGGGCTGCAAATACTGCCCGATGACACCTTGCTTTAAAATGCGAAAAGCCACAAAAGAGCGGGAGGAGACAAAATACATTGCGGAGACCGTCCGCGAGGCACTGAAACAAAAGGGACGTTTTTCCGCGATCCTTCTGACCGGAGGTTCCATCCTTTCGGGAAACGAACTCTTTGACGATGAACTCGATGCTTACATAGAAGTGATTCAGGCGATCACGGAGACACTGGATGCGGCACGCGTGCCGAGCCAGCTCATCTCTTCGGCGTTTAATGAGCGCCAGTTGGAGCGCCTGTACAACGAGACAAAAATCATGACGTACACGACCGATATCGAGGTGCTCGACAAAGAAAAATTCGCATGGATCTGTCCGGGAAAAGCGAAACATGTGGGTTACGACGAGTGGAAGCGTCGCCTGTATGCATCGGTGGATGTGTTCGGAAAAGGCAATGTGACTTCCGGTGTTGTGCTTGGTACGGAACTTGCCACACCGAATGGATTTACCAGCGAGGAAGAAGCATACAAACATGTGACGGAACAGGCAGAGGAAATCATTTCACACGGTATTTCGCTTGCCGCAAATGTATGGCGGACGACACCGGGGGCGATTTTCCAGCGGCAGAAGACACCGTCTCTGGATTATTTTATCCGGACGTTCCGGGAGTTTAACCGTCTGGCTCACCACTACGGAGTGAATCCGTACATCGACGATTACCGCCGCTGCGGGGCACATCCGGGCATGGATTTGTTGCGCATCTGAAAAATGGGAGAGAACCGGAAAGGAAAATGATATGGCAGAACAGTTAAATAAAGAAGTAAAAGCATTATGACAGGATAAAGAAACGGTAAAAGCCGTGGCAACGATCAGCCCCGAAGGAATTCCGCATGTGGTATACAAAGGGAGCCTGCATGCGGATGAGGCTGGAAATCTGGTCATTTATGAGATTCTTGAGAGTTCCGCAAACAACCGGAATCTGGTGTACAGCATCTGGTATGACAAAAAAGTTGCCGTAAACCTCCTCGGGAAAAACGGTGAAAGCTACGAGATTGTGGGAAAACCGCTGCGAAGCATTACTGCTGGAAAAGAGTTTGAAGCGACCTATGAAGCTGTCCGGCAGCGTCTGGGGGATGTGGATCTGGGTGCAATCTGGATCATCGAACCGCTCCGGATTAAAAATGAGACATTTGCGGTGCGGGTAGAAGAGGATGAGAAAAAGTATCCGATCTTAAAGCATCTGGACCGTGTCTGAAATTGATAAAAAGAAACAGAAAGCGAGATGAAAACCTATGAAAAAGAAACAGACACCATATTCGCTGCTTGGCCGTATCTGGTACGAACTGGAATATTTCATTGTCATAGCAGGACTTTTACTGATATGGATACTGGCAGACAAAAGCGGTCATCTGCGTACTGCGGTGATGCCAGGACCGCAGACCGTCTGGCATACGTTCTGGAGCAGGCTCTTGGATGGAACATTGCTAGCCGCGGTGGGAATCAGCGTGGTGCGTGTGCTGGAAGGCTATGGGCTGTCGGTTGTTCTGGGAATTGCGCTCGGAAGTCTAATCGGACTGTCGAAACATGTGCAGCGGATGACAGATCTGCTCATCCAGATTTTGCGTCCGATTCCACCGATCGCATGGATTCCGCTTGCGATTCTGTGGATCGGCATCGGGGAAGGCTCAAAGGTTTTTCTGATTTTTCTGGGTGGGTTCTTTGTAATCCTTGTCAATGTGATCGATGGCATCCGCTACACCGATGACCGGATGCTGGAAGTGGCAAAAGTCTGTGGGGTTTCCCATCGGCGTGTGTTGACGGAAGTAGTAATTCCCGGCGCGATGCCAAGTATCTTTACAGGACTCCGGGTGGGAATCAATTCCTGCTGGACCTGTGTGGTTGCGGCAGAACTTGTGGCATCCTCAAGCGGAATCGGCTATATGATATCCAATGCCAGAAACTATGGACAGATGGACGTGGTGATTGTCGGAATGCTCACGATCGGTGTGGTTGGAAAGCTGATGGATGTTGCGCTGCGGGTACTCGAAAAGAAAGTCATTTACTGGAAAGTGTAGGAGGACAGGAATATGAAAAAATGGTTAAAGAGAAGTATAACGTTATTGTTTGTGGCAGTTTTTGCGTTTCAGATGTTTGGATGCGGTTCAAAACAGGAAACATCTTCTTCGACAAAAACGCATCTGAATATTGCCATCCAGCCGGTTCCCGGCTATGTTCCGCTTTACGTTCTGCGGGATAAAGGCTGGCTTGCGGATGCGTTAAAAGAGCAATCGGTGGACATCAAGTTTACCGAGTTTGAGGCAGGACCGCCGGAAAATGAATCCTTTGCGGCAGGACAGCAGGATATCGGCGTGATGGGAAATGTTCCTTCCATTTCCGGTATTGCTGCCGGACAGAATCGTTCCATCATCGGAATTTCCTATAATGGGGAGCAGGCAAATGCAACGCTTGTTGCCAAAGATTCCTCCATTCAGTCGCTTGAAGATCTGAAAGGGAAAAAAGTCGGTCTGGTAGTAGGTTCGATTGCGGAAAATCTGTTGAATACACAGTTGCAGAGCGTGGGACTGACCGAAAAAGATGTGGAACTGGTGAATCTGAGCACCGGCGAGCAGGCAACGGCACTGGCGCAGGGACAGGTGGATGCCGTCACGACATGGGAGCCGTCGATCACAAAAATCCTAAGTAGCAAAGATACTCGGATTTTAGCAGACGGAACCGGATTATTCAAAGGAGAAAACACGATTGTGGCAGATGCTTCCTATGTGAAAGAGCATGCACAGATCGTAAAAACATTTTTAGAGCAGTATGAAAAGGCTGCAAAAGAAGTAAAGGAACATCCCGAGGAGATTGCCAAAACATATGCGAAACAGTTTGGTGTGAGCGAGGAGGAATTTGTCAGTGCACTTTCCCATGTGGAGTTTCCAATTGCAATTACAGACAATGATGTGGTCGACTTGCAGAAGACCGCGGACTTTTTATATGAGGGCGGAACGATTTCGCAGAAGCTGCAGGTAAAAGATTATGTTGTAAATCCATAGAGATTTTTATATTTTTAACTGCGGGGACATATGCGGTAACTTTTCGTACATATATCATCAGTTAGCTGAGAAGCAAGTAAAAGATGATCTGGAGAGTTTCTTTACAAGCCTGCGCAAACAGAGTAACTTATTGGATTCCTGGCTGCAGGCGAGCAGTGAGCGTTTTTCAAAGTGGCTTGCCGGTTAAGGTATATGCCGGAATCGCCTGTATCATCTATACCATAGACAATCGGGACGAATGAGGTGATTGTTGCGGTAATCACCATCACAGAAAATATCATATGCAGCAGGTAAAATAGTGCAGAGATGTATGACATGATACATCTCTGTTTTTTAATCTGTAAATAAATTGTGCACAACCTATTGACAAAGAAAGTGAAATGGTATATTTTGTATCACATAAAGATTGCGCACAATTAAATAGAGAACAATATAAAATACAGGGAGGAATATTTAAATGAGCAGATTTTACGATATTGAGGCAGAGGATTCAATGTGTGTTACACATAAAATGGACGAATACAAAGGAAAGGTAGTTCTTATTGTAAATACAGCAACACAGTGCGGCTTTACCCCGCAGTACGATGAACTGCAGAATATGTATGAAAAATATCATGATCAGGGGCTGGAAATACTCGATTTTCCGTGCAACCAGTTTGGCGGTCAGGCACCGGGAACCAGTGAAGAAATTGCAGCTTTTTGTGATGCAAAG
>DLQV01000232.1:0-127 GCA_002474415.1 Lachnospiraceae bacterium UBA7598 | reverse complement strand
CAAAAAGGCTTTCAGGGATTTGGCAAGGGAAATCCGCTGGCAGTTCTTTTGAAGGTGAAACTGAAAAGAACCGATCCGGATTATGAAAACACACCGGATATCAAATGGAATTTTACAAAATTTCTGA
>DLQV01000265.1 GCA_002474415.1 Lachnospiraceae bacterium UBA7598 | reverse complement strand
TTCCGTATCTTCGGGCGGTTCTGTGGAATTGTTTTTCCATAAATATTCATACCCGGTTTGCCCGGATCATGCGGTGTCAGCTTCGCGAGCATATCTCCCTTATTCACCGCTGAAAAAAGATTAAGTGCATGAAAATCCACACTTCCATCTTCTAACACCTTCGGTTTTGCAAGCGGTTTTGTATTGAAGAAATATTCAATCACCGTATCTCTTGCCGGCATCGGTGCCATACCCTTTGCGATCGGGATATTTGTACAATACGTCCGCGTCGTCTTCAGCTTCTCCATGACCGGTTCCAATATTCCATACAGGATTTTCTCCCGTTCTAATTCCGCGCGGATCTCCCGCTCTGTCATCAGTTTTCCCCCTGTCGACGGTGGATAAAACCGGATATATGCAATCATGTTATCTTTTCCGGTAATAATCGTCGCACTCTCATCAAACGCCTTTGCACACGTATCACTGATCTTGATCTGTAACGGTTTTTCCTGCAGCAGATCCAGTGTCTTACGCAGTGCCTCAATCGAAAATCCGGTGAATCCTTTCTGTTCTAAAAAAGAAACGACCTCACGGATATCCAATCGTTTTCCATCTTCCTTCGGTGGAAACACATCCAGATAGGTTCCATCCTCTTTAATGCGGATTTTAAAAAAAGAGTTTCTATACTTCATAGGCATTTCCTCAACCCATCATCAGTGCGAAATTATCGTTCATACACCGACGCATCTTCGTCAGTGCCTTGGAATGTAACTGCGAAATGCGGGATTCGGACACTTCCATCACCCGGCTGATCTCCTTCAATGTGAGATCTTCATAATAATATAGAAGCACTACCGTTTTTTCTTTCTCAGTCAGCATCGAAAGTGCTTCCGTCAGCTGTGTCTTCAATTCCTCTTTCAGAATACGATTCTCCGGGTTCACACCCGCACCATGATAAGCCGGTGCCTTCACGTCATTGCCCTGCTCCATAAAATCATCCAGCGACGAAATATTCGTCACATTCGTCTGCTGCATCCATGTATCATATTCTTCCTCCGAGATTCCAAGTTCTTTTGCCATATCCGCGTCAGAATAATTCGGGCCCTTCAATGCTTCGAGTTTCTTGGAAGCCTCAGTAATTGATTTTTGTTTCTGGCGTACCGAGCGCGGAATCCAATCCATCTTTCGAATCTGGTCAAGGATTGAACCTCGGATACGAAGGCTTGCATACGTCTCAAACTTGATTCCTTTTCCATAATCAAATTTATCGATGGCATCGATCAATCCAAATATCCCGTAACTCACCAGATCATCGTATTCCACATTTGCCCCAAGATAGATAGCAAGTCTTCCAGCAACCAGTTTCACCAATGAAACATATTCCATTATCAGTTCTTCCCGAACGGCTGTGGATTTGGAATGACTGTACTCGATCCATAATCGTTCTTTTTTATCCAAGATTGCCATGTACAGCAACCCCCTTTATTTTTCGTTATACGTGGTTTTGCGCATCCGTGCCTTCTTCCTCCGGCGGCGCCTCCTCCATATCCACTTCTTTTACCTCTTCCATATTGCGGATTTTATCAATCAGCTTCAGTGCAATCGTCGCGATCACGTAAAATACGACAATCACGATCAGCAATATGATCAGAGAGTGTACAAGACTCCGTTCATATTTCATGTTGAGCAGCCATGTAATAAGCGCCGCCAGCAACACGATAAACGCTCTTGCATTTTTATATTTGTCTTTCGTCTCCAACTATATCGTCTCCAGCCTATATAATATGTGTCTGCTTTCCGGCAGTCACCACGGTCAAATCTTTGGTTACCGGGTCAAATATAATGGTGCGTCCATAATTCAATCCGACATCCTCCGACACGATTTTGATTCCATACTGCTTCAGGACTTTCCGCACGGCTTCCACGTTTTTCTCTCCGATATTCCCCATTGCGGTATCAGAAGAAAACTGGAACATCTTCGCGCCACCGGCGATCTTGGCAATCATATTCCTGCGGCTGAGTCCCTGTTTTTCCAGTTCCTCCACCAGTGCCTGTATTCCGGTATCTGCGAATTTTAATTTATTCTGATTCTGTCTGATCTTTGTACTGTCAGGAAGCATAATGTGAACCAATCCTGCAATATTTTTTGTACGCTCATATAATACAATCCCCACACAGGATCCAAGCCCAATGGTTGTGATCGTATCCCCCGCCGTGCAAGTGTTCATATCTGCTATCCCGACCCGGATAACATCATTCAACGCCTGCACCTCCAATTCCCAGCTTTTGCAGCAGCTGATCGAAGGAATGCATCTCTGAGATCAACATGATATAGCCGTCAATCTCCTGATTACCAGCTTTAAATCCAGAGTTGATAAGCAGCGCCTTGTCACTTACCATGCCATATTCGATACATGGCACACTCAGGATCGCACCTGCCATATCGATACAGATCTGTGGCTGGGAGTACCGGAGTTCCAGCCCGGACAGATTCTCCAACGACGCAACATATGAACCGATCAGAATGTTCGCGATCTCACCGATTGCAGACATTCCCATCTCACTGTGCCAATCCTGTGTTTGTCCAAGCAACACCTCTGACAGATGCCGGGCATCGTCTAATCCAAGCACAAACAGGATCATCGCATTGAGCGAACCATGCAGCCGGCTTAATACACCGACGACGGATGTCTCCGGTCCTCCAAGTGCATTTTCAAGTTCATTAAAATCATATAATTTTACCGTAGGAGCACTCATGCTGAGCTTGGACGACAGCAGCACAGAAAGGGACGTCGTCGCATTCCCCGCTCCGATATTTCCAAGCTCAGTCAAAGCATTTTTTACCTGCTCCGATAACTGTTCGGTATGTTTTTCCATGGCATACACCTTTTCTTATTCGTTATCAATATCCGCGATCAACGCGCCAATATTTAAGAGTGAGATCAGGGATTCATTATACTTTCCAACGCCAGTCAGATACGTACGTGTATCTCCGCTCTCTGTTGCAATCTGTTCTATGTTATCATCTGTCAGGGTAACTACCTCACGCACCTCATCCACTAAAATACCAATCTTTGCATTTCCTTCTACCTTGAGGATCAGAATACGGGATGCATTCGTATTCTCCTTATCCGGCAGTTCAAATTTTCGTCTGAGACTCATAACCGGAACAACCTCACCACGCAGATTGATGATTCCAAGGAAGTACGGCTGTGCATGCGGAACTCTTGTAATCTTCTGCAGACGGACAATATTATCAATATAGGTAATATCTATTCCGTACTGTTCATTGTCAAATTTTAAAATAATATACTGCTTTGCGCTATTCGCTGCTGCATTTCCATCCATATATGTGCACCTCCCTTACACCAATGTGTTTGAATCAATAATCAAAGCAACTTCACCATTTCCAAGAATTGTTGCACCACTGATCATCTTTGGCACATGAATGTATTTTCCAAGTGACTTGATAACGATCTCCTGCTGACCGAGCAGTTTGTCGATCACAAGGCCCGCCTGTTTGTCACCCTTCTTTACGATTACGACGATCTCACCCTCATCCTCGATGGCATCCTCATCTTTCTCAATCGGATCAATATCCAGAACCTCGTTCAGGCGTACAAGTGGGATTACCGAACCACGCAGGTTGATAACCTCTTTTGTATGTACATAACGGATATCCTCCGGTAAAATCTCCTCCACTGTCACAATCGAATTGAGTGGAAGTGCATACTTCTCGCCGGATACCTCAACCATCAATGCCTGAATGATTGCAAGTGTCAGAGGCAGTCTTACGATAAAGGTTGTTCCTTCTCCAAGCTTTGTTTTTACTTCCACATCGCCGCCGAGCTGTTCAATGTTGGATTTTACAACATCAAGTCCAACACCTCTTCCGGAAATGTCCGTAATCTTCTTTGCCATGGAGAAACTTGGCATAAATAAGAGGTTGATTACTTCTTTCTGTGTCATAACCTCAGCCTGTTCCGGCGTAATGATGTTCCGTTCAATCGCTTTTGCTTTTACTGCTTCTATGTCGATTCCGTTACCATCATCGCCCACCTGAATAATAACGTTATTTCCTTCCTGATATGCATTCAGGAAAATATTTCCGACTTCCGGTTTTCCTCTCTGGATACGAAGCTCGGTATCTTCTAGTCCATGATCCGCAGAATTACGAAGCAAATGCTGTAATGGATCGCCGATCTGATCCACTACGGTACGATCTAACTCGGTATCTTCACCGGTCATAACCAGTTCCATCTTTTTGTTTAATGTACGGGACAGGTCACGAATCATACGTGGGAATTTATTTACCACGCTCTCAATTGGCACCATTCGTACTTTCATAACGGACTCATGAAGGCTTGTGGTAATCCTCTCCAGATACTCAATCTGTTCATGGAATCCCTGATTGGAAAACCCTCCATCCTCTGTGGAACTGATGGATACCAGACTGTTCTTTGCGATAATAAGCTCAGACACCTGATTCATAAGAGCATCCAGCTTTTCAATATCTACACGAACTGTGCGGCTTGTTGCCGGTTTTCCAATACCGTTTTTCTTAGCCGGTGTTTTTTTCTTTTCCGGAGCCTTCTTTGGTGCAGGCTGTGTCTCCGGTTTGGTTTCTGCCGGTTTTTCTTCTTTCTTTTCTTCTGTTTCTGCTGCATGCGGTGAAAAATCTGTAATTTCCTCTCCCACTGCATCTTCGATCTCAGAAACATTCTTGGCTGCATTTAAAAGCTTATCCAGACTTTCCGGAGATGCAATATAAAAACTGAATTCCTGATCGAATTTTTCATCTTCAATATCCTGAGAACTCGGACGATAAACAAGAATTTCTCCAAAAGCCTCCACTTCACGGAATACCAGGAACGCTCTGGCTGCTTTTAAGAGGCATTCTTTCTGAACGATAACTGTCATGCCATAAATATGCATTCCACTGTCTTTTGCGGTCATAACCGCTTCCCGTTCCTGATCATTCAGCTCAATTTGAAGATAAAGTTTATGATCTCCATTATCTGTTGGAGCATTTGCAGTTTTTTCTGCCGCTGGTGCAGCTTCCGCAGCAGCAGCCTCTCCATTTGCTTTTGCAAGGAAATTGTTTAATTCCTTGATAATCACTTCATTGTCTTCTTCCCCTTCATCAGAGGTTTCCTTGATATTCTCGAGATATCCATCAATTGCGTCGAGACACTTGAACAACAGATCGATCATCTGACTGTCCACCTGAATTTTTTCACTGCGGACTTCCTGGAACACATTTTCCATATCATGTGTCAGATGCTGCATTCTCTTAAATCCCATCGTACCTGCCATTCCTTTTAAAGAATGGGCTGCACGGAAGATTTCATTGATAACGTCCTTGTTATCCGGTTCTTTTTCCAGTTCCATGATGCAGTCACTTAACGTCTGTAAATGTTCTGCACTTTCATCGATAAAGATTTCAAGGTATTGGCTTACATCCATGTTATTTTACCCCCACGTTTTTTGTGATTGTCTGTGCAACTTCATTCAGTGGTACAACTTCATCTACCACTCCTGCTTCATAAATCGCCTTTGGCATTCCATATACCACACAGGTTTCCTCATTTTGTGCAATTACGTGAATTGGTTTTGTTCTTCCCAGTGAAAGAATTCCATTGGTTCCATCTGCTCCCATTCCTGTCAGGACAACGCATACGATTTCATCGTAGCCGGTTCCCGTCAATGAATCATACATAATGTTTGCACATGGCTTCAATCCACCAATCGCCGGCGTTTTATCATCAAGTACAATGCTGTTGGTTCCATCTGCGGCTTTTGAAACTTTCAAATGTTTTCCACCCGGAGCAATATAAACGCATCCCTTTTGTAAGCGTTCTCCGTGTTCTGCTTCTTTTACTTTGATCTCGCTCAGTTCATCCAGCCTGTCCGCCATGGATTTGGTAAATCCCGGTGGCATATGCTGTACAAGTACAACCGGAGCATCAAGTTCTTTTGGAAGAAACGGAATCACACTCTGTAATGCTTTCGGTCCGCCTGTGGAACACGCCAGCGCAACCAGTTTGTTTTTTCCTCCAACGGCTTTTCTCACAATCGGTTTGTTTTTGACTACCGGCTTTACTGTCGGCCA
>DLQV01000267.1:5214-7177 GCA_002474415.1 Lachnospiraceae bacterium UBA7598 | reverse complement strand
TTTTTCTTCATCATGACCACCAACCATCACTCGGCTTCCTGCCAGTGCCTGTATCAGTGTCCTCGTCACGAGTCAGCTTAGATATAATATCACGCAGACAACCTAAAGTCAACAAAAACTTTACATTTTATTTGCAAAAATATAAGCACCACAAGATATTGTTCCCTGGGTGCTTACAAACCACAACTCAATCATAAAAATGAAAGCAGAATCGTCAGTATTAAATTATTTTCATATAGCCATTGCAAAATTTCCGACTGATATACCGCATCCACCACGATACTCCCTAGTTCTGTTGCAGCTCCCATCGCAGCAAATGCAAACACAAGCCACACCAGAAGCAACCCTTTGATCAGGCCGGCGACTCCTCCCAGTAGATGATTCACCTCTCCGATTACCGGCAGTTTGGCAACCAGATCAATCGCAGTGGCAATCAGGTGGAACGCAATCACGGTAATCAGCATAACAATAACAAACGCAATCGCTTTCATGGCAAGAGAGGATGCCTTCGATGCAATGGTATTGTATAATCCGCTTTGCTCCATCCAGCCATCCGCAAGTTTATGTGTATCCCCTATCTGGTTCCATACATTTGCCGGCAGTTTCATTCCCAGACTGCTGAGATCTTTCTGTTCCTGCGTATTTTGTTCTTCTGTACTTTTTCCTTCCCCTGCTACAGCATTTTGCAATTTCTCTTTGCAATTCTCCTCAATCCTGGTATCCAGCCCCGTATGCTCTGTCATCCACTCCGCAACATACGGGGTCGCAAACGTGACAAAGACCAGAATCAATATCCATGCCACCATCGAATATACCACACGCAGGAATCCCCGGAAAAAGCCCCAGACAATATTTCCTGCCACAAACAGCACAACCAGAATCAATAACCAGTTCATTGTAATCGTACCTCTTCTATTTCTCCATTCAGCACAAAGGTATAATTCTGACCGTCCGCTCCTGACAATATATTATAGAGCTGACGATCAAATGTATATTTAAACTTCCGGATACTGTGTATGGTAAACAGTTCGCAGTTGTAATTATCTCTTACACAGATGTCATTATTATCGAGAAGCTCTATTCTGCTGTATGCAATCTCCGTATCATTTTCCATAACGGTTTTCCCGTTCATGTCATAGACTTTTATATGCCAGCTGTTTTCTTTTTTCGTATCACTGTATGAAATGCCGACATATTTATTATTATAGAAGACGCTCTGGATTTCACGTTTAAACTTAATCTGTTTTTTCGGTGCAGGCTTTTGTGCCCCATCAAACCAGATCAGGCCGATATCACTGATTGCCAGAAGTTTTCCAGATTCCGTATAAAGCAGTTCCGATATCATCGTGTTCTTGTAAGTATATGTTCCAACATTGTTGTCAATCTCATTCTGCCCAACCGAACCAAAGTTATAAAAAGCAACCGTGGAACACGTTTTTCCCTTGGTCACATCCAGCATATCAACTGCCAGTTTCTGCGCATCCGGAGCCAGGGCAATATCAACCGGAAAACTTCCTTTTTCCTGATAAAACTCACCGCTGGCAAGTTCCTGTCCCTTTTTATCATAAAGCCGTACATAAGATACATCGTCTTCTTTCATCAATACAGCAACCGTTCCCTGACGTGCAACACACGCACGTTCAATCGGTGTCGCAGTCTCAATTTTCTTTACCAGTCCATGCTCGGACATAATATAAATAAAAGTTCCACCGCGATCATAAACCACAAGGTACTGCTCACATATCGAAAGTTCCGGTGTGGTCATTTCATAAGACTGGTTCCAGATCAGCCGGTCATTTGTATCATAACATACAATTCCATCATTATCGTATTCCAGGATCTTTCCCTGAAACATCCTGTATCCTGTTGCAGCGTTGTCTTTCCGTTCCGTTGACTCCTGCACTTCATATCCTGAATACGTGCGCAGCGCAGACCAGAGTTCTACAAATATCCCCACAGCCAG
>DLQV01000267.1:0-5180 GCA_002474415.1 Lachnospiraceae bacterium UBA7598 | reverse complement strand
CCGCCACAATTATAAGAACCGTCCTTCGAACTATTTTGTGCCTGTGTTTCCTGATTTTTTCTTCCAGTTCCTCCAGGTCTTCCTGACTTGTTTCTACGGTTTTAAATTCCGTTTTTTCAGCCACAGATTTTTCTCCTTTTTGCTTATGTTTCTCTCATTATAGCATTGCCGTCCACGTTACGGAAGTAATAATTTCTGTCCGACCCTGATATCATCGGAATCTTCCATATGATTTGCCTTCTCCAGCTCTTTTAATTTTTTCATGGATCCATACACCTGTTTGCAGATTCCGCTCAACGTATCCCCCTGTTTTACAATGTAATAGTTCTGTTTCTGTTCTGCAGCTACCGGTTTTTCTATGTTTTGTGTTTCCTCCTTCTGTTGTGTCTGTTGTGCCGTTTTCTCTACCTTCTTTACTTCCCCTGCCGGAACCTCCTCAATCGGTATCAGCTTCATTGGCTCACTGACTGTTTCCGTACTCTTTGCATTTTCTGTCGGTTTTTCCACCATATTTTTTTCTGTACCAACCAGAACTTCCGCCGGTTCTGACACGTGGTGGATTTTCTTTCCGAGTGTCTCTACCGTCTGTTCCAACCCCGGAATATGGATCCGTTGCTGCCAGACTCCAACCCCTGCCAGCACCAGAAGCAATGCGATCGCAGCAGCCATGGCATACGATGCCGGCTTGCGTTCCTTCCCTGCACTGCCGCTTTCTTCCTTTTCTATACCCATTTTCGCTTCTTTTTTCTTCTCCGGCAGGATCATTTCCGGAAGCACCTGCCTGCTTCCCCTCCTCGGCAGTTCTATGGTCACGTCCGGAATCCGTATCTCATGCAGTTCCCGCGCATAATAAATGTAAAATCCATTTTTCGGCTGTAACCGGTTTCCTTTATGCAGATAAAAGTATTCTTCCCCCTCCATACTATCCATCAGAAAAAGAACCTGATGTGCACCTCCGAACTGTTCTCTGTGGATAGCTTCTAGTTCTGCCGTCAGACGTGGTGGATATCCTTTGCAATCCAAAGCCCATCCAACAATAATAGAATTCTCATAAGATCTCTTAATTTCCCGGAAGACATCCGACCATGCATGTGTTCCCCATCTTGGGAGATTCTGCGAAAACTCCATATCTCTCACCGGAATTGCCGCCTCTACGAACGTCATATATACCCCCTGCTCGCACTCCGTATGGCCCATAAAAATAAAAACTCTTCGTTCCTCATAAGTTTCTTCATGAATCCTGGCATATGCCGCATTTTCTATGTAAATCCGATCACCCTCTGCCGGCGTCCCTATTTGTCTGATGTTTTTTAAATCGCGCTCCGGTCCTTCTGCAATATCTATCATATCCTGCCTCCATTTCCTTTTTTCTTCCCGATTATAGTAGCACCACCATCCGGTAGAATTTTGGAAAAACCTGACAGGCATGAAAAAAATCGTACGACACCGCCGGACATATTTCCGGACTTCAGGCAAAAAAAGACTGCCATATCCTTTGATACGACAGTCTCCTTTGTATTTGCTGTATTATTTTGCAAAAGCTTTTACTTTTTTGTAAATTCCTTCTGCGTCCAGTTCGTATTTGTGAAGCAGCTCAACCGCCGGTCCGGATTCTCCAAACCGGTCATATACGCCGATACGCATCATCTTTGTCGGGGCCTTCTCACACAATACCTCTGCTACCGCGCTTCCGAGTCCTCCGATTATGGAATGCTCCTCAACGGTTACAACTTTTTTCGTCTTTGTTGCAGATGCAATAACCAGTTCCTCATCTATCGGCTTGATGGTATGGATATTGATTACTTCTGCAGAAATTCCATCTTTCTCCAGCATCTTTGCAGCCTCTAAGGACTCTGACACTTCCAGTCCTGTTGCAAAAATGGTTACATCCGTACCTTCTTTTAATACGATTCCTTTTCCGATCTCAAACTTGTAATCCGGTCTGTCATTGATTACCGGCACGGCCAGACGTCCAAATCGAAGATAAACCGGTCCTACATAATCGTATGCTGCATGTACTGCTGCACGTGCTTCCACGTCATCTGACGGGTTGATCACTACCATACCAGGAATCTCACGCATCAGAGCCAGATCCTCCAGGCACTGATGGGTAGCGCCGTCTTCTCCGACCGAAATTCCTGCATGGGTAGCTCCGATCTTTACATTCAGATGCGGATAGCCGATGGAGTTGCGGACCTGCTCATAGTTACGTCCGGCTGCAAACATTGCGAATGAACTGATAAACGGAACTTTTCCACAGGTAGACAATCCAGCAGCAATACCTGTCATATTGCACTCTGCGATACCACAGTCCCAATGGCGCTCCGGAAATTCTTTCTGGAAAATACAGGTTTTGGTGGCACCTGCCAGATCTGCATCGAGCACGATGAGGTTCTCATACTCTTTTCCAAGCTCTACCAATGCGTTTCCATAACTGTCTCTGGTTGCGATTTTCTTTACTTCTGACATAATGCTTCACCTGCTTTCTCAAGATCTTTCATAGCGATTTCGTACTGCTCGTCATTCGGAGCCTTTCCATGCCATCCGGCTTCATTCTCCATAAAGGAAACGCCCTTTCCTTTGATGGTCTTTGCGATAATGGCGGTCGGCTGGCCCTTGGTCTTCTTTGCTTCCTCAAAGGCTGCACGGATCTGGTCGAAATCATTTCCGTCAATCACGATTGTGTGGAAATTAAACGCCTCAAACTTCTTGTCGATCGGATATGGGGAACATACTTTGTCAATCTCACCATCAATCTGCAGATTATTGTTGTCTACGATCACTACCAGATTGTCCAGTTTCCGGTGTCCGGCCCACATAGCAGCCTCCCAGATCTGTCCCTCCTGGATCTCACCGTCTCCGGTCAGGGTGTATACACGATAATCCTTGTGATCAAACTTTCCGGCTGCTGCCATACCAACTGCAGTAGAAACGCCCTGTCCCAAAGATCCACTGGACATATCAACGCCCGGAATATGCTTCATATCCGGATGTCCCTGCAGATAAGAGCCTGTATGGCGCAGCGTTACGAGATCTTCCTTCGGGAAAAATCCGCACTCTGCAAGTGTGGAATAATAGGCCGGTGCTACATGTCCTTTGGACAATACAAAGCGGTCACGATCCTCCATCTTCGGATTCTTCGGATCAATGTTCATCTCTTCGAAATACAGATATGTGAAAATATCTGCAGAAGACAATGATCCGCCCGGATGACCGGACTTTGCGCTGTGCACTGCTGTTACAATGCTCTTGCGGATTTCATTCGCAAGCTTTTCCAATTCTAAATTATTCATTATTTATCCTTTCCTCCTCTTAGCACAAGAATAGTTGTATCTTATAATTCCGTTCTCCCCTGCAATGCACGCAGAAGAGTTACTTCATCGATATATTCCAGATCTCCGCCGACCGGAACGCCACTTGCAATTCGTGTCACCTTGATTCCAGACGGTTTCACCAGCTTGGATATATACATCGCGGTTGCTTCGCCCTCCACACTGGAATTTGTTGCGATAATCAACTCTTCTACATCTTCCTGCTCCAGCCGCAGTATCAGTTCCTTCAGCCGGATATCTCCGGTTCCAATTCCCATCGCCGGGTTGATCACACCATTTAACACATGGTAGACACCCTGATACTGTCCCACGCGTTCATATGCAGCCAGATCCCTCGGTGTCTCGACAACCATGATCAGCTTATGGTTCCGCTTCGGCGAAGCACACACCGGGCACAGCTCCTGATCAGTGATTGTATAGCAGGATTTGCAATACCTGATATTCTTTTTTGCATCTGTGATTGCTGCCGACAGGCTTTCCACCTGTTCTTCCGGCATATTGATAATATGGAACGCCAGCCGTTGTGCGGTCTTTCCACCGATGCCGGGAAGTCTACCGAGTTCACCGATCAGCCGGTTTACTTTCTCTCCATAAATATCCATTAGAACGGCAAACCTCCGCCTAACCCACCGGTAATCTTACCCATGGAATTCTTCTGATCCTCATCCTGCATACGGATGGCTTCGTTCATAGCTGCCATGATCAAATCCTCGAGCATCTCGATATCATCCTTGTCGACAACTTCCTCGTCGAGATGAACCTCTGTCACTTCCTTCTTACCGTTGATCTTGACTTTTACAACACCGCCACCGGCTGTTGCCTCATATTCTTTTTCTTCGAGTGCCTTGGTGGTCTCTTCCATCTGCTTCTGCATCTTCTGTGCCTGCTTCATCAGATTGTTCATATTTCCGGGCATCATACCCATTCCACCATATCCACCTCTTTTTGCCATCTTTATATCCTCCTGATTTCTTATTCTTATATTCATGCATGGTTTCCCATGTGTACTACCTTTTTATATAATTTGGACTCGCTAAATTAAATGCTTACTCGTGCATCTCGATGTCATCAAATACGATCCGGCTCAAATCCCAGTCCTTCTGCAGTTCGTGTACTTCTTCCCTGCCATCGATCTTGCGGAATGTCACGCGCACCTTGCACTGTGCCATGTCCGTCAGCTGCTCGCTCAGTTCATCAAGCTTGTCCTGATTGGCGAAATAGGAAATCGCCAGATCATTGTCCGGTGTGTCCGCTACGACAAGCTCCAGCGCGCCGGATTCTCTTCCAGCGACAAGCGATGCCTGTCTGTAATAATGCTGCACCAGTCTCGGTCCGCGCTTGCCAATCGTCTTCCACGCCTTCGCGATCAACAGCAGATCCTCATATTCTGCCTGTGGATATTTGTCACGCAGATTCTGCTTGATATGCTCCGAGGAATCGCCGGTTTGCGGTACCACGGTCTGCTGCACTGTCCCTGCACCTTCCGCTGCCGGCGGTGCAGCCGCCATCACGACCGAATGTGCCTGCTGCTCTTTGAGCAGTTCCTTCGTCTCTGCAAGCTGCTGTTCCAGCGACTCGATTCTAGCCTGAATACCCTCGATATCATAACGCATTTCCGTCTTACACAGCTTGATAATCGCAATCTCCAGCATCACACGTTTGGATGTCGTATACGCGATTTTTGCCGCTGCATCCTGCAGCACATAGATCGCATGCATCATCCAGTCCTGTGTCATATCCGTCGTAAGCGCAAGCATACGCTGTTTCGTCTCCGCTGTCACATCGATCGTCATATCCGGGTCGATCGACAACACCAGTATATTCCGGATAAATGCTGTAAATTCATTG
>DLQV01000009.1:1072-8258 GCA_002474415.1 Lachnospiraceae bacterium UBA7598 | reverse complement strand
ACATTCCTACGCATAGCAGAAATACCAGCACAATCTGACCGAATCTCTTCATGATTTCACAATTCCTCCTCTATTCACAATCCATGATATTATACACTTTTCATATTCCCATTTCAACCGAAAATCGAAAGGGACTTAAAGTCATGGTGCACATAATACGCCATATATTCTTTCATAATCATCTTCAGTTCCTTCAGTACTTCCTCTGAAACGGTAAACGAGTATAATTTGGCGACAGGTGTGGATATGATATACTGCATCGTATATCGCGTGGAATCAGAAATATACATGCCCTGTACTTCCTTCGCACAGGTTCTGCAGAAGATGCCTCCCCTTTTCACCGAAAAGAAGCACAGGTCTTCTTTTGCATGACAATGCATACATGCAAACACCTGCGGTCCTTCCCCATTGATGGTAATGGCTTTTAGTTCAAACACTGCACGCACAAGTTCTTTGGAATACCTACTGTTTTCTAGTGCACGAAACGACTGGTACAAAAGCTTGAGCATTTCCCGCTCATCATTATTTTCCTGACAATAATATTCCGCGAATTCTGCAAAGTAGAACGCAAGCGATGCTGCATCCAGATCTAAAACCAGTTCTCGAAAATAGTTCTGAATATTTGCTTTGGTAACCGTATAGGAATTTCTTCCTTCAAACACTTCGAATTCGCCAAAGGCAAAGGGATTCGTCGCTGCCAGCAGCTGACTCGACGGTCGTCTGGCACCTCTGGCAAACGCCGTGATTTTTCCCCTTTCCTTTGTCAGAATTGTTATTCTTTTGTCATAATCATTGACAGGCATGGCTGTTAAAACCATGCCCATCACTATCACAGACTGACTCATACTTCTGCTGTTCCTTCTGTCGGTGACATCCGTCATTTCCTGCGACGTCCGTCACTTCATTCCGATAAGTCAGATAATCGGTAACTTTTCCTGTTGTCCAGAATGTTTCCCAGGTTTTCTCCATTGCACCTTACCTCCATTACTAGCGTCTGCAATGGCGGTAATTCTATTCCCGAAAAATATTGGAAACCCATCATCTGATTCTTATCTTTTATTCTTCCTCCCGATACCCGAAATTCTTAATCAGGAAATCACTGTCTCTCCAGTCTTTCTTTACCTTCACCCAAAGTTTTAAATTCACTTTGGCATCCAGCATTTTTTCCATCTCATAGCGTGCGTTGGTTCCAATCTTTTTCAGCATCGAGCCCTGCTTTCCGATAATAATTCCCTTGTGGGAATCCCGTTCACACACAATTGTTGCATCGATATCGTACATCTTTCCGCCTTTGCGCGGTTTCATCTGATCGATGGCAACGGCAATTCCATGCGGTACTTCATCGCTTAACGCATGAAGTGCTTTTTCTCTTATGATCTCTGCACAGATGGCACGCTCCGGCTGATCGGTAATCGTATCCTCGTCATAAAACTGCGGACCATACGGAAGATATTTAAAAATAGAATCAATCACGTCATCCACATTCTGTCCGCGCAAAGCGGAAGTCGGGATGATCTCCGCAAAATCATAAATCTTGCGGTAGGTATCGATAAACTCCAGCACCTTGTCTTTTTCCACGGTATCAACTTTATTGATAACAAGAATCACAGGTGTTTGGACTTTTTTCAGCTGTTCCACAATGTGCTGTTCACCTGCGCCAATAAAATTGCTCGGCTCCACCAGCCACAATACGACATCCACCTCGTTCAGTGTCTTTTCTGCGACATTTACCATATATTCACCAAGCTTATTTTTTGCTTTATGAATTCCCGGCGTGTCGAGAAAAACGATCTGTCCACGCTCCATATCCGTATACACGGTCTGGATCCGGTTCCTGGTTGTCTGCGGCTTATTGGATGTGATTGCAATCTTCTGTCCGATCAGACGATTCATCAATGTTGATTTTCCTACATTTGGTCTGCCGATAATTGTGACAAACCCTGACTTAAAATTTGCTGCTGTCATTCGTATCTCCTTTATCGTGCTATTCGCACAGTCCCTGAATTGAGGTAAACATACCACTTTCTTCGCGGATTGCATGCTCATTTCCCACTACACACAGACACTGATCGGAAAGGATCGAAGCGATCAGATCCGAAAGACTGCGGATATCTGCCGGTGTCGCTGTCAGTATCTCGTCACGCTCTTTCTGGATTTCCTCATAGGTCAGATGTTCCAGATAAGCAGCCATCGAACGGCTTCCCTTTGCTTCCGGATTTAACGGTGTATCCAAAGCGCCAAACGTGCCAATGATATATTTTGTCATATCGCGCTCATCCGGATCAAAGGATGCCACATATTCCGGAATTTTCTCATAGACTGCATTGGTCTTTGCCAAATTCGGGTCCCGGTAAGATACAAAATAACTGTCTCCGGTCCGGAGAAAAGAACTCATGCATCCATATGCACCGCCCTTTACACGGATATTCATCCACAGATATTCATAGCTTAAAATCATTTTTAAAATCTTTAAGGTTCCGTGATATGCGTATCCATGGCTGGTAAAGTTACCGGATCTTGCCACATACTGAATCTGGGAGGCATCCGTAAATCCCTCATTTTTCTTAGAAAGCACCGGATGGATTGCCGCCTGCGCCGGTGTTCCTTCCGGAAGTTTCTCCAGATACTTCTGCATGATCGGGAAAGCTTTTTCATAAGAACCTTCTTCTCCGGTAAAGCTGACGAGCATTCTCTTTCTGACAAATACTTTTTCTATCAGCTGCTGCAGTTTTTCTGCTACCGCCTGCGGATTTTCTTTCATCTGTTCATCCAGTCTGCGGATCATCTGATTGTATGCAATACCGATTGTCGCATCATTATAAAATGCATAAACAGATTCGTAAGAAAGTGCACGCATTGCAGCTACCGTGTGCCCGCTGCTACTCAAGTTTACCTGCAGTCTGGATTTCACCTGTGCAATCAGTTCCGCCAGTCGTTTGGTATCCTTCAGGTCGGAACTGTTTAAGATTTCCTCTGCCAGTTTCATGGCATGCTCCAGATTACTCTCAAGCACTTTCATGCGAATCTCAAATTTAACTGCCATCGCATCGTGCTTTTTCAGATCCGGATACATGCTGACCCCACTGGTAATTCCACCCGTATAAATATTGATGGCATTTGCAAGATCGGCATAACTGTAGGATCTGGTATTGACATATCCGAGTACCGCACGCAAAAGTCCAAGATACGGAACCTCCTCCTCTGCAATGTCATTGCACTCAAACATCAGGGTAATATAATCGATGCCATTTGCCGGTGCTTCATGCCGGACAACTGGAATCTCTCCCATGTTCTCCTCCTTATTGGAAAACGGCATAGCTTCTTTTTTCATATCTTCTCTGCCAAGCATTGGAATTTTCAACAGATCTTCTTCCTTTGACGGTTCTTCCTGATACTCCCGCAGATGTCTGGTCTGGGCAATCAGCGCCTGCACCTCTTCTTCACTCAATCCGGCCTTGTATGCTGCAAGTTTTTCTGCCAGTGCCTGTTCTTTGGCACGGTTAAGCCCCTTCTCCGGCGCAACTATGACCACAGCACCATGCGCATTGTCAAGCAGATACTTCTGAATCAGATCTTCAAAATATCCGGTTTTGATCTGTTCCCGCAAAAACTGTAATGTATCCAGACATTCCAGATGAATAAACGGCTTGGTATCATCAAACAGCCAGCTTTCCATACACTGCAGTCCATACAAAAGTCCCTTCGGAAACTGTCCGTAATCTGCTTCCCGGAACCGGAATTCCGCACTGTTAATTCCCGCCAGAAGTGAATCCTGATTCAGGCCTTCCTTTACCAGCTTCTGTAATGTTTCCTCAATAATCTGCACAAAACGTGTCTGATCAGACTCATCGGCATTCTTAGCGACAATGGAGAACATCGGCTGAAGCATGCCATCCTCAAAAGATCCGTAGACATCTTCCCCGATTCCCGCATCAATCAGCGCCTGGCGTACCGGTGCTCCCGGTGCACTGACAAGGACATAATCCAGTACCGAAAATGCCTGATACAATTCGCGGTCAAGAACGGTTCCCACCACTTTATTGTAAGAAAGATACGTGTGCTTCTCCTCCGGTTCATCCTCTGTGATCGGATACGTTCTGCGCTCGGTTACTACCGCGTCAAATGGCTTTTGCAGCTGGATTTCCGAATGTACTTCCACTTCATTTGCATCATAATGACTTAAATATTCCTCATCCAGCCAGGTAAGCCGTTCTTCTATATCCATATCTCCATACAGATAAATATAGGAGTTGCATGGATGATAATATTTATGATAAAACGCAAGATAATTTTCATACGTCAGTTCCGGTATTTTTTCCGGGTTTCCTCCGGAATTTTTGCTGTAGGTGTTATCCGGAAACAGTGCTTCCATAATTGCCGTCTCAAGCACTTCATCTGGGGAGGAATATGCCCCCTTCATTTCATTGTACACAACGCCATTGATAGTCAGCGGTGCATCTGCGGATTCCAGCTCATAGTGCCAGCCTTCCTGCATAAAAATCTCTTTATACTTTGTAATATTGGGATGGAATACCGCATCCAGATATACTTCCATCAGATTTTTAAAATCCCGCTCATTGTAACTTGCTACCGGATACAGTGTTTTTTCCGGATATGTCATTGCATTCAAAAACGTATTGAGTGACCCTTTGGCAAGCTCAATAAAAGGATCTTTGACCGGAAATTTATCCGATCCGCAAAGCGTGGTATGCTCAATAATATGTGGAACTCCTGTCTCATCTTCCGGAGGTGTCCGAAATCCGATGGAAAACACCTTATTGTCATCTTCATTGGAAATGACACACACGCGTGCTCCACTTTTTTTGTGTCGCAGAATATATCCCATAGATTCAATATCTGCAATCTTTCTTACTTCTATTATTTCATATGCTGACAATTTCAATTTATCCATATTTCTCATCCTTCCATTTTTATTTCAACGGAATATTTTTATTCTTTCCGAATCGATACATCCATCTGTGGGAATGGAATTGAAATTCCATTTTCATCCAGTGCATTTTTCATCTGTTCCAGCAAACGCCACCGCACCGGCCAGTAATCTTCTGTATTTACCCATACGCGAATGCCCATATCTACAGCACTATCCCCCAGATCTGATACAAAAATATCGACCGGTTTATCCTTGATCGCTGCAGTTTCTGCCTCTACCACAGCCTCAAGCACTGCCTTTACCTTTGACAAATCCGATTCATAGCCAACCCCGACGGTCAGATCAATCCGACGCATATCCATATGACTGTAATTAGTAATACTACTGTTGGACAGACTTCCATTTGGAATCAGAATCAGTTTGTTGTCAATGGTAAGCAGCTTGGTGTAAAAAATCGTAATCTCCTTGACAGTGCCTTCTTCCGATGAGGCATTATCCAATATATAATCGCCTACCACAAATGGCTTCAGTAACAAAATCAGAACACCGCCGGCAAAATTAGAAAGGCTTCCCTGCAATGCCAGTCCCATGGTAAGTCCTGCGGATCCAAGCACGGCAATCACAGAGCTTGTCGTCACGCCAAACTGCCCCAGAATAATCATTGCCAGCACAAAATAGAGCGCATATTTCACAAAAGAACTCAGAAAAGAAACCACACCGGCTTCTACTTTTCCGCGCTCTAAGAAACGGCGCACCATTTTCACCAGCATCTTGATAATCCGACTGCCTACCAGAAGAATAATCACTGCAATCATCAGCTGAACGAGAAACCCCAGCAGAGATGGTGCCAGATCCTGTAAATATTTCCGGATAATACCCGGATTTTTCGCCACTTCATTTAACACTTCACTCTCAGTGCTAAGTTGTGTCAGTTGGTTTGTTAATAAAATTCCCAATGTATTCTCCATTTATGTTTTATAATGCTATTCTTTAAATCTCATGGATGAATAATCCACTGCGAAGTTTCGGCTCAAACCAGGTAGACTTCGGCGGCATAAGACGTCCCGCATCCGCCACAGCAAATAACTCCTGAATGGATGTCGGATACATGGCAAATGCAACCTGACAGTCCTCATGGCATCTTCTTTCCAGCTCTTTCATGCCGCGTATTCCGCCGACAAAATCAATTCTTTTATCTGTCTTTGGATCACCGATTCCAAGTACCGGTGCCAAGAGTACATTCTGCAATACCGATACGTCCAGTCCTTCTACCGGATCATCCGGAACTGACTCCGGACGCATGGTACAACGATACCATTTGTCAGAAAGAAACATGGAAAACTGTCCCTTTTTCACCGGTCGTACATCGTTTCCGTTTTCGATTTCCTGCACATCAAAAAGCTCCTGCATTTTTGATAAAAATGCCTCCTTTGACATACCACCTAAATCCCGGACCACACGGTTGTAATCCATGATCATCAGTTCCTCATCCGGGAATAAAACGGAAAGAAAATAATTAAATTCTTCTTTTCCAGTATATCCCGGATGTTCTTTCCTCCGTTTAAATCCGACTTTTACCGCAGAAGCAGCTCTGTGATGTCCATCTGCAATATAGATTTCCCCAATCTGTGCAAATGCATTCCGGATCGTCTGGATATCTTCCGGGTCTGATATTACAAAAACACGGTGGCGAATACCATCTTCCGCAACAAAATCATATAAGGCATCCTGTTTCTTTGTCTTTGCCACAACCGCATTGATCACGGCATTGGCGCGATATGCCAGAAAGATCGGCCCCGTCTGTGCACTGCACGTATCTACGTGACGGATACGATCCTGTTCCTTATCCGCACGGGTATTCTCATGTTTTTTGATGACCTGATTCGCATAATCGTCAATGGATGCACATGCCGCAATTCCGGTCTGTGTTCTTCCATCCATCGTCAGTTCATATATGTAATAACATTCTCTGTTATCCCGGATAAATGTGCCGTCTGCGATCCAGTCTTTTAACATCTGTGCCGCTTTGGCATATACTCTGTCATCATAGGTATCCACATCATCCGGAAACTGTGTCTCCGCACGGTCAATTGCCAGAAATGACTTTGGATTTTTTGTCACAACTTCTTTTGCTTCTTCTCTGTTATATACATCATATGGTAATGCCGCCACTGCAGATACTACATCTTCTGCCGGTCTGACACATACAAATGGTTTTATGTCTGCCATATTATCCTCCATAAATTGTGCTCATTTATATACCTTTCTAGTATAATGGAAAAAATACGTTTATAC
>DLQV01000009.1:0-1025 GCA_002474415.1 Lachnospiraceae bacterium UBA7598 | reverse complement strand
GCGAACCGCCATACAGTAATATGCTTATCTTTTCTGTTATTTTACAACACGTACACGCAATACATCATCAATTGCCTGCAGTTTTTTAAGCACCTCATCGGTAATTGGGGAATCCACATCAATCAGTGCATATGCATAATCGCCCTTTGCCTTATTTGTCATATCCGATACGTTGATATCAGCCTCTCCGAGAATGGTGGTATACTGGCCGATCATCCCCTTGACATTCTTGTGCAAGATCGCAACACGTCCGGCTGTGGTACATGCTCCCATGTTGCAGTCCGGATAATTGACAGAATGGGTAATATTACCATTCTCCATGTAGTCACGGATCTCACGGACAGCCATAATTGCACAGTTGTCTTCAGACTCTGCCGTAGATGCTCCAAGATGTGGTGTGACAATACATCCTTTTGCTCCAACGGTTGTAGTATTTGGAAAATCAGAAACATATTTCTTAATCTTTCCTGCTGCCAGCGCATCAACCATTGCCTCTTCGTCTACCAGCAGATCTCTTGCAAAGTTTAATACAATTGCGGTAGGCTTCATCATTGCGATCGCATTGGCATCAATCATCTTTCTGGTAGAATCTAAAAGAGGTACATGGATGGTAATATAATCACACTCTTTGTAAATATCTTCTACGTTGCTGATATGCTTTACACTTCTGGATAAGTTCCATGCAGCATTGACAGAAATGTATGGATCATATCCATATACTTCCATGCCCATATGGGTTGCGGCATTTGCTACGAGCACACCGATGGCACCAAGTCCGATGACACCTAATTTCTTTCCGGAAATCTCTGTTCCTGCAAAATTCTTTTTCTGCTTCTCTGCGGTTTTTGCAATGTTGTCATCGTTCTGATTTGCCAGACACCAGTCAATACCACCGACAATATCACGGGATGCATATAACATTCCTGCAAAAACAAGCTCCTTTACACCGTTGGCATTTGCACCCGGTGTATTAAATACAACGATACCTTTGTCAGCACACTTGTCAAGCGGAATATTGTTGACAC
>DLQV01000097.1:5919-13116 GCA_002474415.1 Lachnospiraceae bacterium UBA7598 | reverse complement strand
TTGCACATTTCCGCGCCAAACAACACTCCGATCATACTGCAAAGCCACGGATTTTCGCATCCCCGTTCCTGTATTTTCATATTCTCCCCGGTAATAGAAGCCGGCACCATCCCAAAATACGATGTTGCCTGCATACTTTTCTCTTTCCGGTTCTCTTCTGTTTTTTGGGATTCAGATAATTTCCGATAGATTCCATCGATCTCCATCTGTATCATTAGACGATCCGGTTCTTCATCGTAAATCCGGCTTCCCTCATATTCCAACTGGTCAAGTCTTTGTTCTACCAGTTCCATGATTTCTTTTGTCTCTGCCGGATAATACTGCTTCATTCGTTCCATATCTTTTTCATATTCCATCTCTGTCAGGTACATACTTTGCATCGGATATGTCATATAAAACGGAATCTTCGGGTAAAAATCGTTTGAATAATCCACTTGCATGCTCCATCCTGTCATCATTATAGACTATGCCATGCAACTGTTTTTTGTGCTTATTTTCCAATCATTTTTAAACATACCTGTTCATATTCCGGATAATTCTTGTGAAGCATTTCTGTTACCAATTCTCCCTGTGCATTTTTATGGAAACGATATAAATTATACTCTCCTCTGCGGTAAGCATAGTCTTCTCCATTATCCTGGAAATGATCATAAGAAGCCTCTCCCGGTGCTGTCAGCAGGTACAACGTATGGTATGGTTTTTCTCCTACATAAGACATTTCTTCATACATCGGAACCATAGTCCCCGCCTTAAGATACATCGGACACAAATCGATTGGTGCATCGCGCAGGAAGTATTTTCCTCCGGTAATCTTTTCTCCGGTCCAGTAATCGTACCATTCGCCTTCCGGCAGATATACCATTTTCTTCGTCGCTCCCTGCTCCAATACCGGTGCAACCAGAAGATTTTCTCCTACCAGAAATTCCCCATTAAGATTATAGGTCTCCGGATCCTTCGGATAATGCAAAACAAGCGGACGCATAACCGGAAGTCCGGTCTGTTCGCCCTGATAAAACAAGATCATACAGATATGGCAGGAAACGATAACGCATCTTGACGTATTTGCGGTAAATCCCAACCACCTGATCATCAAACTGCCACGGTTCCTGTCTGCGTGTTCCCTGACAGGAATGATTTCGAAACAGTGGTGAAAATACTGCGGCCTCAATCCACCGGGTCAGAAGTTCCGGGGTCGTATCTGCACCGAATCCACCAATATCGGTTCCTGCAAAAGCAAACCCGCTCATACCGAGATTACATAACTGCGGCACCATCATCTGCAGATGGGACCACAGACTCTGGTTGTCTCCTGTCCACACCGTAGCATACTTCTGTGTTCCGGCATAAGCCGCTCTTGTAATGACAAACGGACGCTTATCCGAAAGGTTCTGCAGTCCCTCAAAGGTTGCACGGCTCATATAATGTCCGTAGACATTGTGCATTTCCGCATGGTTTGTCGTACGCTCCTCATCATGAAATACAACATCCTGTGGCAGTTCTCCGCGAAAACTTGCCGGCTCATTCATATCATTCCATACGCCGTCCACGCCGATGTCAACCAGAAACTTATGATGTCTGCCCCACCAGTCACGCACTTCACGCCGCCCAAAATCCGGATAGTTTGCATCTCCCGGCCATACCTCATTGACATAGATATTTCCCTGCGGATCCGTAGCAAAATATCCGTTCTTTTCGCCTTCCTGGCACATAAAATAATCCGGATCCACTTTAGTTCCCGGATCAATAATTGTTACCGTTTTAAATCCCTGTTTTTTAATTTCTGAAATTAGCTCTCCCGGCTTGCCGTACTCATCATCATTCCAGGTAAACACACGGTATCCATCCATATAATCAATATCAAAATGAATGGCATCACAAGGAATATCCAGTGCACGGAAATGTTCTGCCACATCACGGATATCTTCTGCGCACTGATAGCCCCAGCGGCTCTGCTGGTATCCAAGCGTCCATCGTTGTGGCAGCGGTGTCCGCCCGGTCAGATACGTATATTCTTCGATCAGATCCGTCAGTTTTTCTCCGCCCAGGAAGTACAGATCCAGATTGCCGTCATCCGCGCCGTAAAAATAATACTCCGGATTTTCCTTGCCCAGATTGAGATAGCTGTGAAACGTATTGTCAAAAAACATGCCATATACTTCATTCTGTTTCTTACAGAATAACACAGGGACAGACTTATACAGCGCATGGTAATCTTCATTGTGTGCCTGCGGAATATCAGAATTCCAGTTCTCATACTCATAATTCTTTTTATTTAAAAATCCGGTCTTATCACCAAGCCCGTAAAAATCATCCCCTTCATCCAGATCAAAGACCATCTGTACCGGATAATCGCGGGCTCCCATATTTGATGTATCATGTCCTTCCGACTCCAGAATCTGTTTCATCTGTTCACTGACTTCTCCGGAAACATTTCTGCCCTGCCGGTGGGTCCGGACAAGCGGAGTCCCGTCCGGTCTGGTAATTATCATCGCCAGATTTTCGCCAAACTGCATCCGAATCCGGTCTGTCTGAATGACCAGATCTTCTCCTGATTTTTCTGCAGTCACCTTTGCTGTAACCGACTTGTCCCCGGCAATGGCTTTGGAATAATGCTCCTTTGTTTTATACGGAACAAAAATATTGACTATATCATCCCTGATAACTTTCACGATCAGTTTTAACTGCTCATACTGTACACAAATCTCGTTTCCATCCTGCCGGAAGGAAGTTATCTTTCCTGCTGTACTCATTCTTTTTTCACCTTTCATCTACTCTGTTGCCTGTGTTGTTGTATCCGGTTCCTGATTGGTAATATAATCCGAGCTGATATATCCTTTCTGTCCGTTATATTCCGCCTGTACCCATCCGTTTTCTTCACCCAGAAATGTCAGCTTTGTTCCAATCGCAAAAGCGGTAAGAATTTCACTGTCTGTATTCGGTTCTGCCCGGAAATTCACTCCATCGGTGCTTGTCCATATGCTTTGTCCGTCTTCGAGTGGCTGCTCCGTTACCGGAGGCAGATTACTGTTGTCCGCCGGCGGTGCATCTTTGGTAATCTCGGTTCCCTGCGTCTGGTTCTTTCCTGCATTTCGTCCATGAATCCATACGATAAGCGATATAATTCCAACCAGAAGTGCCGCGCAGATGAACGCAAAAATAATTCTGGCAATAATGACATCTTTTCTATGACTTGCTTTCATGATCGTTCTTCCTCCCCATCCTCTGTACAGATAATTGTGGTTTTCCCAGGATCCACTTTATCTTTTTCCAAAATCAGTTTTCCTATTTTTTCCGCGCGGATCGTCCCGCCGGAAGGATTCAGCACACTGTCTACGGTATTTACAATTTGTGCATCCACTGTAGAATACTCAAATGCCAGTGTGGTATTAATCAGTTTACAGTTCACCATTTTCAGATTTTCTATATAACACATGCCCTGCAGACTCTCGATCGTACAGTTGACAAGTGTAAGATTTCTGGCATTCCATCCCAGATATTCTCCCGAAATAAAGCTGTCATATACCGTCACATGATTGCTGTTCCAGAACGCATCTTTGGAAAGCATGCGTGCATGATGGATTTCCATATGCTCCACTCCATCAAAGGAATAATTTCCCACCAGTTCAAAATCATCCAGCTGCATATTTTTACAATTCATGGCAAAATAATCTCCACGTGCCTGCACATGCGATAATTTTACGTCGGTACAGTTCCACAGTGTTTCCTCTGCATTTGGAAAATTTACATTGGTAAGCGTTACTCCCTTACATCTGCGGAAATTTTTCGGTGCTTCTATTATGGAATCTTTCACGGAAATATCATCGGTATACCATACGCCGGCTCTTGCCATATCAAACCAGGTACATTCCTTTACATCGACATTTCTGCAATACCAGAGTGGATATTTCCACCGGAACAGACAATTATCCAGATAAAGATTCCTGCTCTCTTTCAACGGGGATTCCCCGTCCTCAAATACACTGTCATACACGGCCAGATTTTCTGACTGAAACAGTGCACGTTCTCCTGTTAATTTCTGTTGACGCAGTATCTGCTTTGCTGTGTCAAATTTATCGTTACTCATTTTTCTATTCCTTCTTTTTCAGCTTGTAATTATTGGGTCTGCTAGTTATTTTACCACGACAGTACCAGAAGATTCAAGTATCCTACTCTAACAAAAGCTCTTCGACGGTCACAAACGAATATCCCTGTTTCTGCAGGGTATCTATCACCGTAAATGCCGCCTGTACGGATGACTTTGAAGCATCATGAAGCAAAATAATGTCTCCGGGTTTTGTATCCTTTAAAATTCTCTGTACCACCGTATCCGCATCGGTGGTTGCCCAGTCCCGCGGATCTACATTCCACAATACTTCAATCAGATTTACCTTCTGATCCAGCTCCTTCTGCCAGCATCCATAAGGCGGACGGATATATCCTGCATATTCTCCTGTCACATCATAAATTGCCTTCTGTGTTTTTTCAATCTGCTGCTGAACACAATCTGTTCCCACTTCTTTAAAATTTACATGTTTATAAGAATGAACACCGATCAGATGTCCGTCGTCATGGATTCGTCTGACCACATCCGGATACTGCTCTACTTCTTCTCCCAGCAGAAAAAAAGTGGCTTTTACACCACGTTTTTCTAATCCGTCCAACAATTTTGGCGTATATTCCGGATTTGGTCCGTCATCAAAGGTAATCGCAATCTGTTTTATATCTTCGCAGTTTTGCGTCTGTGGCTGCTGTATTGCGGTCTGTACGGCTGCCGCTGTGTTTCCGGACAGGTATGCCAGAAACAGAAAAAATACGGCAAAACCTCCTCGTTTCCATTTATCTGATACTTTCATTGCCGCACCATATGCCTGTTATTACTATATCCTATGCGAAGGGTTCCCTGCTGATACCCTCCCCCAGCATCATACTTTCCTCATGCTGCTGTTCCTTTTTGCGGATTGCATACTCATAACCGGTCAATGCTGCAAATGGAGAAAACTGTGCTGCCCGGTCTTCTGGCGGCATCTGCGGATGTTTTTTTGATACCGGATGTGGCAGATCTATAATATCATCATAACGATGTGTATTTTTCAACTGGCTCATGCCCGATGTCCTCCAATCTGTCCATTGCGCTGCCGCATAGTTGCCCCTTCCGTGAAATTGGTTCCTTTCAGAATCGCATTCTTTCCATAACGCTGTTTAATGGAAAGCATGGCTTTCTGCATCTGTTTTTCTTTCTGCAGAGCCTGCTTTTGCGCTTTCTGTTCTTCCGTTTCTTCCACAAAATCAAACAGGCTCATCTGCTCATAAGACTGCTCCTTTTGTGCCTCCTGTTCCGTAAGTACATGACACGCTGTGACATAGATCCTGCGGATCAACAGATCCGGATTTATAATTCTGTCGAACAATTCCAGTGCTTTTTCTACTACCGTAATGCTAGAAGAGGTATGCTTTTGCAAATTTGCAGTTCCGTGGGCATGTTTGGGAATCTTTCTTCCATAACGATCCGTGGTCACTTCCCCGTGATATCTTTTGGCCCGCACCGGGTCGGTCAGATTTTCGATATCATAGCCAATGGTCAGCACGATCTGGTCGGTCACCAGACCATGTTCCACCAGATCTAACACGAGCTGATCGGTCATTTCCCTCACAACAACTCTTGCTTTTTCTGCCGGATACGGACACTGCAATACCTGTCCCGATCCGGAACTGTTCGCCTGCGGACGGTACGCTTTGATCTGCGCAATCGTGCACGGTTCGTACCCCCAGGCATGATCAATCAGAAGCTCTGCATTCACACCAAACAGTTTGTAAAGCAGATCTTCATTATAATAATCCGTTTCCTTTCCGATGGAGCATCGCGCCACATCTCCCATGGTATACATTCCGTTTTCTGCCAGTTTCTTCGCATATCCCGGTCCGACACGCCAGAAATCCGTAATCGGCCGGTAGTCCCAAAGCAGTTTGCGGTAACTGTTTTCATCCAGTTGGGCAATGCGCACACCATTTTCATCTGCATCGATGTGCTTTGCCACAATATCCATTGCAATTTTGCACAGATACAGATTGGTTCCGATCCCGGCAGTTGCCGTGATTCCAATGGTATCCTGCACGTCCTGAATGATGGTCTGCGCCAGCTGATATGCTGTCATTCCATAGGTTTTCAGATAATGTGTCACGTCCATAAATACTTCATCGATGGAATATACATGAATATCTTCCGGTGCCACATATTTCAGATATATATCATAAATCCGCGTACTGTATTCCACATAAAGTGCCATCCGCGGAGGTGCCGCAATGTACGACAATTCCGGCTCACCGGGTTTTCGGCTGCGGTTGACCTGTTTTACTTTCTGAACAACTTCAAAAAGCCTGGCTCTTCCCGGAATCCCATATTTTTTCAGGGACGGAGAAACTGCCAGGCAGATCGTTTTTTCCGTGCGGCTTTCATCCGCCACCACCAGATTGGTAGTCAGCGGGTCGAGTCCACGCTCCACGCATTCTACGGATGCATAAAATGATTTCAGATCAATTGCGATATACTGCGGCATACCTTTCCTCTCCCCAAACAGACATTCGTGTATGCTCCCATTATATCAAAATCCGATAAGATTGCAACGCTATTTACACTCCGTCACAAACACTTCACATTTCTCTAAAATCAGCTTATTTTCAGCATTTGTTCGATTTTTATTTGATAAAAGTACCTTTTTTGCCGGAACTTCCCAATCCAGTTCTATGGTATCTGTTCCAAAATTTGCTGCCACCAGAATCCTGCGTCCCTGCAGAATACGATAGTACGCCATTACGTGATCTGCATTTTCATATGCCGGCTCAAATTTTCCATAAGTAAACAACTCACGATATTCCGGAGATTTGCGCAGCGCAATCAGTTTTCTGTAATAATGAAGAACCGAATCTTTCTCCTGTTCTTCCTTTTCCACATTAATCGACGGATAATTGTCATTTACCTTCAGCCATGGTGTTCCGGAAGTAAATCCCGCCTGCGGTGCATCCTTCCACTGCATCGGTGTCCGTGCATTGTCCCTGCTCATGGCCGAACATACGGCAAGTGCTTCTGCATCCGAAAGTCCGGCCTCACGTGCGGTTCTGTACTGGTCTTTGGTACTGATGTCATCGAATTCTTCCACATTGTTCCATCTGGCATTCTGCATGCCAATTTCCTGCCCCTGA
>DLQV01000097.1:1646-5868 GCA_002474415.1 Lachnospiraceae bacterium UBA7598 | reverse complement strand
TTACGGTTCCAAGCATCTTTGCACCGTCCGCATTTTGTGCATAATCCGGCAGGAAACGAGAAACTCCACGCGGTTCATCGTGGTTTTCAATGATATTTGCCTCGAACCCGACATTCTGTACCCGCATTTGCGAGTCTGTAATTGCCTTTTTCCACGCGTCAAAAGAAATCGGTGGTGCATCATACCAGCCATGCTCCCCGTCGCTTAGCATATGGGCACTGAAATCGAAAATCGTAGAAAAATGTCCGTTGTCCCCGATAAAATCCGGCAGGTCTTCCACACCAATGTTAAATACTTCCCCTACCGTAAATGCATCTTTTTGGGCAAATGTATGATTCTTTAAATCTTCAAGCAGCTCATCGACACCTTCTACATTTTCGACCATACGCCAGCAGCTTGCCAGTCCATCGTCTCCATCCGGCTCCATGTCCGGAAATGCCAGATCTTTTTTAATATTGATGATCGCATCAATTCGAAAACCTGCCAGTCCTTTGTCCAACCACCAGTTGATCATCCGGTAGATCTCTTCCCTCAATTTTGGATTTTCCCAGTTTAAATCCGGCTGCTCCTTTGCAAACATATGGAAATAATATTTGTCCGATCCCGGTACCGGCTCCCAGCAGTTTCCCCCGAAATAAGAACGGTAATTGCTCGGTGGATTTCCATTCTTTCCTTTTCGGAAATAAAAATAATCCGCATACGGTCCGTCCGGATCTGCCAGCGCTTTCTGAAACCATTCGTGCTTGTCCGAACAGTGGTTGACAACCAGATCCATGATCAAATACATATCTCTCTTTTTTGTCTCAGCAAGCAGTTCATCGAATTCCTCCATTGTTCCGAATTCTTCTGCAATTGCATAATAATCCGAAATATCATAGCCCTGATCCACAAACGGGGACTTATAGATTGGAGAAAGCCAGATAATGTCAACTCCCAGCTCTTTTAAATAATCCAGTTTGGAAATGATGCCCCGCAGGTCACCGATCCCATCTCCGTTTGTATCGCAAAAACTCTTTGGATAAATCTGATATGCCACCTTGTCATGCCACCATTTTTTTTGCATGTCCATGTCCTCCTTCGCCTGTATCTCCATGTCCTTTGACAATTTGTTTCTGTAACATTATACTGTCATTATAGTTTGGAATTTCAAAATTATCTTGCATAATTCTTACTTTCTATAACACAATACTGCTCTCATAAGACAAAGGAGAACATTCCATGAAACGGTTACAGACACTTGCCCTTGAACAGAAAGAAGATGCCCGTCACGGTGACGCGACCTTCCCGATCCAGAAGTATATCACCTCTTTAAAGCCGGATTATCCGGTCGTGACAACCCACTGGCACGAAGAGGCTGAATTTACACTCATCACCAAAGGAGATGCCAGCTATCAGATCGACCTTACTTCTTATGCTGTAGAAAAAGATGACCTGATTTTTATCCCGCCTCTGCTGCTGCACTCGGTCTCCCGCGGACAGTCTGCGCTTTACCAGTCCGAAACCTATGTGTTTCACATGAACTTTCTCGGTGGAAATGCGACCGATATCTGCTCCACCCGTTATCTGATGCCACTGACCAATGAAGAACTGTCGGTTCCCTGTCTGATCCGTCCGACTCACCCGGCCTATGTATCTCTGCGCAAGATTTTTGCACAGATCAGTTTCCTCTTTGCAAATCCGGTGGAAGGATACGAACTGGCAATCAAAGCCTTGCTATTGCAGGTTATTTTTCTGCTTCTGCAATATAGTACCAGAAATAAAAAACACGCAATCGATACTGCAAGTGCCTCTGACAAATTAAAAACCGTACTCGACTATATCCATCTGCATTACGCTGAACCTCTGACCGTTGCCGGACTGGCAGCACAATGCTATTTCAGTGAATATTATTTCATGCGGTTCTTTAAAAAACACATGAATATGACTGTTGTGGAATACCTCAATAATCTGCGGTTAGAAAAGGCCGTAGAACTGTTTGAACAGGGAAACACCTCCATCCTGGATGTTTCTCTTGCCACAGGATTCCATAACCTTTCCTATTTTCACAAAGTATTCAAGCGGAAATTTCACGTGACTCCAAAAGAATTTCTGAATCAATTATAGAGACGTTTAAAAACCAGTCACAAAAAGTCCGATATTCAATACCGTAACCAGAATTGCAATCGTCCAGAGAACCATTTTAAGCCGGGTACTGTTGGCATACTTTCCCATTACTTTTTTTGACGAAGTGAGATAAATCTGTGTAAAAATTGTAATCGGAAGCTGCACGGCAAGAAGCATCTGGGAATAAATCAGACCCTGAAACGGAGACCGGATCAACAAAATGATCAGCGCTGCCGGAATCATCGTAATCAGGACGCCCTGCTTTGTTTCTTTCGTCTTAATATCGTAGGGTTTATTAAAGATGCCGGAAAAAATTGTTCCGCCTGCCATACCGGCGGTAATACTGGAAGAAAATCCGGCAAGCAAAAGTGCAAGGGCAAAAATCACTGTCGCTCCATTTCCAAGCAGTGGTGTCAGCATATTGCCAGCAGTTGTCAGATCATCGATCTGTTTTTCCCCTTTCTGATAAAAAGTGGCTGCCGCCATAAGAATCATGGCGCTGTTGATCGCCCAGCCAATAATCATAGAAAAAAGCGTATCTTTAAACTCGAATTTTAACTGTTTCCGGATTACAGACTCTTCTTGCAGATTCCACTTCCGGCTCTGAATAATTTCAGAATGCAAAAACAGGTTATGCGGCATGACAACCGCGCCAAGCACACTCATAATCACGGGCATGGCATGCGAAGGAAATGCTGGCTTTATCCATCCGACAGCAGCCGCTCCCCAGTCAATGTTTACCATGCAGATCTCAATTAAAAAGCAAAATCCAATCAGCGATACAAAAAGCATGATCAGTTTTTCAATCCTTTTGTATGCATTGGTAAATTCACAAAACAATACCACTGCCATAATCAGCAGACTCCCTATTTTGATCGGAATGCGAAACAGCATTTGCAGCGCAATGGCACCTCCTAAAATTTCCGCCATCGCGGTCGCAATGGCAGCGGCCACTGCCGTCGCAAGGATCACATTTTTCAATGTCCTGTTTATGTAACGGCTTGCTGCCTCAGACAGACACAAACCAGTAACGATTCCCAAATGTGCTGCATTGTGCTGTAAAATAATCAGCATAATCGTTGAAAGTGTTACCATCCAAAGCAAGGTATATCCATACCCCGATCCGGCAGCAATATTAGATGCCCAGTTTCCAGGGTCAATAAATCCGACTGTCACCAATAAACCAGGCCCGATAAATTTCAAAAAATTTAAATTTTCGTTTTTTCCTTTCTGATTCTTTCTCTGCATATGTTATAGATCCTTTCTATTATACAGTTAGTCTTAACTAACTGTATAATACACAAACCTTTCATTTCTGTCAATGAAAAGGGATTTTGTACTTGCTTTTTTATGCATAATTATCATTGACATGCATACCAATATATCATAGTATTTGTTTATGTAAGATATAGTTTTTAATACTACATCAATCGGTTTTCATTTATAGATTTGGAGAAAGGAGATTTTACTATGCAATTGACAATTCGAGAACCTGGAAGCGCCATCACTCATTTTATCGGCTGCCTGATGGCTTTGATCGCAGCCTCACCACTTTTAATAAAAGCTCATGGAAATACAACATACATGCTTGCCATGACAATTTTCGCCACAAGTATGATTTTATTGTACGCGGCAAGCACTATTTATCACAGCATCTGCCATGTATCTGCCAAAGTGCTCCGGAATTTTCAGAAGCTTGATCACATGATGATTTTTGTTCTGATCGCCGGATCCTATACTCCTGTCTGCATGATCATCTTAGGTGGCAGAATGGGTTATACCCTTCTGGCACTTGTATGGGGAATTGCAGTGGCAGGAATCATTATCAAAGGATTCTGGATCACCTGTCCGAAATGGTTTTCTTCCATCATCTACATTGCCATGGGCTGGACGTGCCTGCCGGTATTTACCCGGCTGTGGACGGATCTCCCACATGCTGCATTTGGATGGCTTTTGGCAGGCGGCATCATCTACACCATCGGCGGTGTGATCTATGCGCTGAAACTTCCGGTATTTAATGCACTTCACAAATATTTTGGCAGCCATGAAATTTTCCACCTGTTTGTAATGGGCGGAAGCGTATGTCACTTTATCTTTATGTACCATTACGTAATCTGAC
>DLQV01000097.1:0-1536 GCA_002474415.1 Lachnospiraceae bacterium UBA7598 | reverse complement strand
CATTTATTTTTCCACTTTTGTGATCTGCTCTGTGGTACAGTCATAAACATATTCTACTATCGGATTTTCTTCGGAACCGGACAGTTTCTCAGAGCTTATTGCAAATGTTATCTTCTTTGCAGTAAATTCTTCTGGAATAATATAGCCATTCTCATCATCAACATTCTGTGTAAATAACAGTTTATTGTTCTTTCCGTTCCGGTCACAGCGATACACATTCATCTTACTCATGTGCATTTCTCCCTCCGGGTAGGTCGCATAATAAACTTTTCCTTCCACAATCCGTGCTCCGGAAGTATCTGTTCCAAGCTTCTTTACTTTCTGCAGGCCTTTAGATGTGATCTGATAAATCCAGGTTGGATATGGGGAAATATCGGTTGGCAGATACGCTGCTGCAATCATATACTTACCTGCGGCACTCTGAATATTGAAGTTCTTTTTCAGACACTTCATCTTATTTGTCTTCATATTGCAGACATATACATTGGAATCTCCGGCGCCCTGTGTCCGGTTGAGATAAATATTATTTCCATATACATTTGCCACATCATAGGACATATCGGATTCTTTATCTACTTTCAGTTTCTGCAATAACTTAACTTTTCCAGTCTTTAAATTTTTTACATAAAGTCTGGTTGTCGCTTTGTTCAAATAAACTTTATTCGTCCCGTTCGACCAGCTCATACTATAATCTTTTGACAATGTTCCCTGATACTCTGCTGCCGCCTGAACTGCTGTTCCTGAAAGAACAAAACAGAAAACAAAAACAGCACAAATCGTTGTAATTAATCGTTTCATTTTTCGTTTCCTCCTGTTTCTTTTTGCTATCCCTGTTTTACCATGGTATGCATTCGGTTTCAAGTGGATTAAGAAAAACGTAAGAATTTTTCATGCTTTCATAAAATTCCGGATTTCTGCATAGATCCCTCCGGATTTCATATACTGTTTTTAACAATTATAAAGTTGTGAGGAATCTATGTCTTTGAAAACCAATCTGTTCCGTTTTATTTTTATTTCTGTACTGGGTGTTCTTCTCCATTTCACCTACGAATGGGCTGGAGATAATGCTGTCGTCGGGCTATTTTCTGCCGTAAATGAGTCCACCTGGGAGCATTTAAAACTTTTGTTTTTCCCGTTTCTGCTTTTTACCATCCTCGAAGTGCTGCTCCGCGGCAATATGCTTCCGGAACAGTTTCTTCCGGCAAGAGCTCTCGGCATCCTCGCCGGAATGGGTGGGATTGTTGTCGGATTTTATACGCTGCAGGGTGTGCTTGGCCGTAACTATGATGCCTTAAATATTGCTTTGTATTTTGTGGGGGTTCTTCTGTCATTGTTTGTCGAGAACAAACGGTATCGCAAGTCCTCTCTTCTGTCGACAAAAGCCGCAGCTGCTGTCCTGCTGTTGCTTACGGTTGCATTTTTCGTGTTCACCTATTGCCCGCCGGATATTGGATTGTTTTGGGATCCTGCGATTGGCCTTTGATGAAGTGCCACATAAGGAAACTCTTTCATCAGCAATATTTATTCTTTTTCAAT
>DLQV01000149.1:395-5584 GCA_002474415.1 Lachnospiraceae bacterium UBA7598 | reverse complement strand
TTCTTACGATAGATCAGATTTTGATTTTTGAGAAAGTGACAAAAAATCAAGAAAAATAACCACAGGAAATGTGCAATTTTTGCGCAAAATGCTAAAGTGGGCTCATCAAATTCAAGGAGGTAAGCCTTATGAAAAAAAGACTTATAGCTGCAATGATGACAGCAGCACTTGCTACATCTTTATTAGCAACCGGATGTGGCAGCGACAAAAAGAGTAATTCCACAGAGGGGGGAGATGCTTCTTTATCAGGAACACTTACATTTGCAATCTGGGACAACAACCTGAATGATTTCATTGAATCCAATGATATGGTTGGAAAGTTTCAGGAAAAGTATCCGGACATTGATATTGAAGTAGAAAAAATCAAAGATGACAGTGAATACTGGAATACAATGAAAATGAGAGCTTCTGCAAATCAGCTTCCGGATGTCATGTTTAATAAGACATTTACATTATCCAGGTTTAAAGATTATCTGGTAGATCTTTCTGATACAGAGGCAGCAAAAAATAATGAACTGGCAGAAGGATATGCGGTTGATGGAAAAATCCTTGGTGTTCCGATGGTTTCCGGTTATGAATATGTATATTACTGGAAAGATATGTTTAAAGAGGCCGGTGTTGAAGTACCGACGACATGGAGCCAGTTTGAAGATGTGACGAAAAAACTGCAGGATTACTATGGAGCAAAAGATTCCGATTTCAGTGCAATTGCCTGTGGCTTGAAGGATGAATGGCCGGATTATCCATATATGGAGTTTATGCCGGCACTGGAATCCGGAAACGGACAAAACTGGAATGATATGGCAAAGCAGGACGAACCGTTTGCGGAGGGAACAGATATCAATAAAGCATATAAAAAAGTACAGAGTCTGTTTACATCCGGTGTACTTGGAAAAGATCCGCTTGGAATCGGAAATGATCAGGCTACTGCATTGTTTGCATCGAAAAAAGCTGCAATCATTGCACTTGGAGACTGGGGATTGCAGAATATCCAGAATCAGACAGATGATACATCAGAACTTGGAACCTTTTATCTTCCGACAAGAGATTCTGAGAGCGATCCATTTAATGTTATTGTACAGGGTGATTCGTTTATGGGTGTGACAACACACAGTAAGAATCCGGAAGCTGCAAAGGCATTTGTAGAGTGGTTTTATTCCGATGCATGGTATCCGGATTATCTCGATTATATTACTTCTGCGTCTGCCATGAAGAATTTCCCGAAAGAAAAGGATCCGATTCTTGCAGAAGCAGATGAACTGTGCAAAGATCCACAGCTTGTAATGTATGATGGCGGTGGAGACGATTTTACAGCGATCCAGAATGAAACAACATTTGACTATAAAAAACTTGGAGCGGAAATGCTGACAGATGGTTTTGATCTTGACAGTACATTTTCCGATTTGAACAAGAAATGGAAAGCAGCAAGACAGAAGCTTGATATTAAGTAAAGTATCATCAGATACGGAGCTGCACGTTTGCAGCTCCGTGTTAAGTCAGGAGAGCGTATTATGAGTAGTTTAGATAAAAAAAGAAGACTGTTTATCATAGTATCTTTGGTTTTCCCAATTCTGCTTTTGGTTGGATTTGTGCTGGTTCCGGCATGTGATCTGTTTCGAATGAGTTTTACAGACTGGGATGGATATTCACCAAAGAGCCATTTTGTGGCATTTCAAAATTATATCGCAATGTTTAAAAATCCGGATCTGTGGTTGTCATTGCGAAACAACGCAGTTTATTTCTGTGTACATCTTTGCATGATTTTTGTGGAACTGGCATTTGCAGTGCTTTTGACAAGCAAACTGCGTGCGGCAAAATTTTATAAGACGATGGTGTTTATGCCATATATTATTAACGGAGTTGCAATTGCGTATGCATTTTCCTATTTCTTTTCTCCAATCAATGGAGCATTTGATGCAATTTTGACCGGACTTCATCTTGAAAGCTGGATCAGAAGCTGGTTGTCAGACCCGAAAATTGTAAATTTTGTGCTTTCATTTGTATCTTTATGGAGATACAGTGGGTATCATGTGATCCTGTTTATGGCTGCGCTGCAGTCACTGCCTCAGGATATTGAGGAAGCTGCGCGTGTGGATGGAGCCAATACCTGGCAGCTGTTCCGGTATATTCAGATTCCTTCCATTATGCTGATGGTGGATTTCGTACTTTTTGATAATATCCGTGGTGCTCTTCAGGTATTTGATATTCCGTTTGTCATGACGGCTGGTGGGCCTGGATATGCATCTTCCACGTTTACACTTTATACGATCAAGACCGCATTTTCGTTCTCAAATTTCGGCTTGGCATCAACCATGGCTATGGCAATTATGCTGTTGATTGTTCTGATCTATATTGTACAGAATAAGATCATCCATGGAATTATACTGAAGGAGGATAAGCACAATGGTTAAACGTACATTGATACAGATTTTAAAACAAATCATATGTATTGGAATGGTCATTATCGTCATCCTTCCGATTTTACTTACTTTGTTTGCTGCATTAAAGACAAAGACAGCAATCAATACAACATCACCGCTGGCATTTCCGGCGCTGCATGACATAACATTTGACAATTTCAAAAAAGTGCTGACAGATAAATATCTTGTGGTCGGTTTTCGTAACACAGCCCTCATTCTTGTAGTATCCCTTTTCTTTAATGTGGTCTTTGGAACGATGACAGCATTTATTCTGGAACGCTTTGAGTTTCGTGGAAAAAAATTTGTTATTTCCTTATTTTTCTTAGGTATGCTGATTCCGAGTTTTGTTACGGAAATTGCAAGATTCCGTATCATTCAGAGTCTGCATCTGTATAACACACTTGGCGCTCCGATCGTGATTTACATAGCATCCGATCTGATGCAGCTGTATATTTACCGGCAGTTTATTTCGGGACTTCCGGTGGCACTTGATGAGGCGGCACTTCTGGACGGATGTTCCTATTTTGGACTGTTCTGGAAAATTGTGTTTCCATTGCTGGCACCGGCCACAGCAACCGTCTGCATCATCAAGGCGATTGTGATCATTAATGATATGTATATTCCATATCTGTATATGCCAAAGAATTCGTTGCGTACATTGACAACATTCCTGATGAATTATGCAAATGCACAGCAGGGTTCATGGCAGACCCTTGCAGCGGGAATTATCATTATTATGATACCAACTATTTTAATCTATCTGTTCTTCCAAAAATATATTCTGGCAGGAGTGACTGCAGGTGCAGTAAAGGAATAATAGGTGATTTATAAAGAAAAGAGCTTTCTATTACATTAAGATAATGGAAAGCTCTTTTAGCATTATTAAGATTATTTTTGGTAATCCTCATAAATTTTTTTGATGTGATTGTAGATGGTACTTCCGATGGAAGTATCAAATGTTTTGACCAGTGCATTGTTTAATGCAAGTTTATTTTCGGATTCCTCCACCGCTTTGTAGATGGATGTGTATTTACCGGCCGGAAGTTTTTCATCTTTTAATTCCGCTCGAATTTTTTTGCGGATCGTCTCCGGAAGTTTTTTCTTTTCCGGCTTCTTTTTTTCCGCAATTTCTTTTGTGTTTTTCACATCTTTTTCATCTTTTTTTGATTCTTTTGACACATGGTCAGATTTTTTTTTCTTTTTCTTTGCAGAAGTTTCCTTTTTGGAAGAAGCATCCTTTGAGTTGGAAGAAGAAGCAATGCTTGGCTGGCGGAATGCTTCGATGTTTCTCCCTCTCCAGAAATCAACAATGCTGTCAAATCCGGTATCCTGGCTGATGATGTAAACCGGTCCTTTTTCCCCTTTTCCGATCAGAAATCCAAGATAGGTAGCCAGCTGGAAATCCAGATAGTTTTTTGCTACTTTGTGTGTTTCGATATATTCGATCGTCGCTTTGGACGCCATCATTTCGACATGTGTTTCAAAAGGGATGGACTTGATGCTGTCTCCGTAAAAAATGACGACACGATCGGAAGCGGAAAGTTTTTTGATATCTGTTACACCGTCGTTGTGTACGTTTTCATAATCTACAAGATAAATACCCATGGGTAATGTTCCTCTTTTCTTTTTCCTTAAGATGTACTCATTATACGTCAAATCCAGGAGGTTGGCAAGAGAGTGGAATATAGTAAAGAAAGAGTAAAGAATAGAATGTTTCATCCTTTCGGAAGGGAAACTGGTTGACTACGGTATAGCAAAATGTTATAATTAAAAGACTAAAAAATAAATAAAATTAAACAGTTTACACAAAAACAAACTGTTTTAGCAGAAGGAGGAAAAAGCCATGAAAAATATGAAGGTACGAGCAAAACTGAATCTGATTCTGGCTTTGGTCATTTTACTTGTTGCACTGGGAAGTGTTGTTTCTATTAAGAATATGGACGATGTGAAAGAAAAAGCACTGGAGACGATGGATGCTTCCTCGCGTCAGAGTTATGATGATTCGATTAAGGAACAGGTAGGTGTAGTCATTTCTCTGTTGTCGGAGATCAATGATGAATATAAAGCGGGAACGTATACACTGGATGAAGCAAAGAAGATTGCAGCAGATGAAGTGCGGCAGATGCGTTACGGAGATGCCGGTTACTTCTGGATTGATCAGTCGGATGGAACCAATGTGGTTCTTCTCGGCAGCGATACCGAGGGTACCAACCGTATGGATACCAAGGATGCAAAAGGATACCAGATGGTCAAGGAAATCATCCGGGTAGCTGTAGAAGATGGTGGCGGATACACCGATTATGTATTTCCAAAGGAAGGGGAGACAAAACCGTCTCCGAAACGTTCCTACAGTGAATACTTCGAACCGTTTGACTGGGTAGTCGGTACCGGAAATTATACCGATTATATTGATACCTCCATTGCAAAGCAGGACAAGGTATTTTCCGATTATGCGATGAAGAAGGCTCTGACACTGGTTACGGCATGTGCAGTGATGCTTGTAATTGTTGCAGTGCTTGTTTCCCTGATTGCGGGAGATATTACGAAGTCATTAAAGAAAGTTGTCGGAGAAATTGAAGTGATTGCAGGTGGTAATTTTGCCCGTAAGATGCAGACGGATATGATGAAACGGAAAGATGATTTCGGACAGTTGGCAGGAACACTTGAGACGATGCGGGAATCGGTATGCGGATTGCTGGCACAGGTAAAGACAGAAGCTGCCAATATTGATACCGTCGTGGAAACTATTGATACCAATATGTCAAATCT
>DLQV01000149.1:0-346 GCA_002474415.1 Lachnospiraceae bacterium UBA7598 | reverse complement strand
GCAACAACCGAGCAGCTTGCTGCAAGTACCGAGGAGACAGCAGCATCCGCAGAGCAGATTAACAGCATGACGCAGCAGATCGATGGTGCAGCAAAGGAAATTGCCGTACGTGCACAGGATGGAGCTACAGAAGCCGAAGAAATTCACAAGCGTGCTGCACAGACGAAAGAGACAACGGTAGAGAACCGGAAGAAAGTTCAGGAAATGCTTGGAGAAATCCGGGAAAGACTCGAAAAGGCACTCGAAGACGCAAAGGTGGTAGAACAGATTGGAGTGCTGGCAGATTCCATTCTTGCAATTACCGGGCAGACCAACCTGCTGGCATTGAATGCTTCGATTGAAGCTG
>DLQV01000090.1:1915-3593 GCA_002474415.1 Lachnospiraceae bacterium UBA7598 | reverse complement strand
ATTTGTTCTTCCGAAAGAAATATCCCCCTTCTTCCTGTTGGTTGGAAAAAATATAAAAGTACGTACTATTTCTGTAAATTAATCTCATCAGGAAAACTTATATCAAAACCAATTCTATTCCCCAAAAACATCCGTTATTAATTGTAACGGATGTTTTGCCGATATAATAGACAACACAAACGATGATCTATTACAGAAAGGAACTTTTAATGCAAATTCATATATCACTGATGTCCCAGAAGAATCCTTCATCCAATTCCTCATCCTATGATCTTTCTTCTCCGCAGGGACGCATGCTCTATGTGAGAGAAACAACCAATGCCGCATTTTCTTCCCGGACTTCTCCCCTGCAAAGACAGGACCCTGATACGCAGGAAGAAAAAAAACAGGAAATGCTCTCCCGCATTATGGGAAAATTAAAAAGTGGGAAAAAACTTTCTGCCAAAGAACTGGATTTTCTGCGGCGTACCGATCCAATTCTGTATGCCCACGCCCTGCGCGTCCAACGAATGGCGGAGGCTTTAAAACAGCAGCTTTCCCATGCAAAAAGCAAGCAGGAAGCAAATGATATGATTACATCCGCAATTGCTGGGGTCTCGGACAAAGATCCGGACAAAGAATATCTGCTGGCTGCTTACAATGAAGTTTCCAAAAATTTTCATAAATCACCGGCCTATCAGTGTCTGCCAAACACTCCGGAAGATGCCAAAAAAAGAAAAACGAACCATCCGAATGCTCATTTTACCGATGATGAGGAAACGAATGATGATACGGATGATCTCCTGTCATGGACCCCGCTTCAGGAAATTATTGATGCGGCTCCAACGCTTGAATGTCAGGGCTAGGCCGGTAGAGTTTTTCCAAAACTGCTCCAATATCCGCTTCCACGCAAATGGATTTCTTTCGGATTTCCTCCGGCGCACAGGCTTCCTTCTGATTGATGTAGGTATAAACTGCATCCGGCCAGGCACACCGAAAAAGGAGCCACACAACACTCCTGCTGTGTGGCTCCTTCGATATTTTATTATCCTTCAATTGCAATGTATTTGTTTTCTTCGACAGCTTTCTTTGCTTCCTTCTTCGGTACGAACAATCTCAAAATACCATGTTTGAATTCTGCCTTGACATCTTCCTGCTTTACACCATCGCCTACATAGAAGCTACGCTCACAGGCACCGGCATAACGCTCTTTACGGATGTAGTGACCGCTGTCCTTTTCTTTCTCGTCCTTGTCGAGACCTTTCGCAGCGCTGATGGTCAGATATCCATCGGCAACGGAAGCCTTAATCTCATCCTTGGTAAATCCAGGCAGGTCTACGATCAATTCATAACCGTCATCTTTCTCTTTGATATCGGTCTTCATAATTCGTCCGGCCTTTTTACCATAAAGCTTCTTTTCCGTGTTACTTATATCTTTATCCATGTCATAAAATGGAAAACTATCGAACCAGTCATCAAATAAATTCTCTCCAAAAATACTAGGCATTAACATAAGTCATCTCTCCTTTTCTTTCTGCGTCCACCGTCTGTGGACATCTCATGCTTGTTACCTTTGTTCCTTTGGAACCGGGATGTTTCAGGAACCTTTCATTCTCTTTTTGGTTCCCTTCCTTTGTTCTTGCCTATGTTATAGCACCGTTTGTTAGCACTGTCAAGAGGTGAGTGCTAATTTTTTGTG
>DLQV01000090.1:0-1881 GCA_002474415.1 Lachnospiraceae bacterium UBA7598 | reverse complement strand
AGATTTTGTGAACTGTTGATTTTATGGGATTCACAAAGATTTTTCTCTTGTATTACTTTGTCTGTATCCTTGTATTTTTTACATATATTGTGCTTCGTGCCGCACCTTCTTTTCTCAAATAACCGTCCTTAATCATATTCAACAGAACAGCTCTGGCTCTACGATGTTTTACATCTAAAAGTTCTACCGTCTCAGCAGTAGTAATAGAGCCATTTTCTGATACATATTTATAAATTTGTTGTTCCTGTTTATTATCCGGCAGTTCTTCTGTCGTATCCGGCACTCTATCGGAACTATCCGGCACTTTTCCTGTTGTATCCGGCGCTTTAACGGCATTTATCCGGCATTTTTCTCATCATATTCCTGTTTCAGTTCTTCTGCCAGATACGCATCGCTCATGCAGTGCATATCAGAAACACCTTCACGGATCAGCTGATAAACCTGGGAATGATAAAAGAAATCCAATGCCGCATCCAGTGAAAGTCCCTGCTGTTTAGCAAAACATTCAATAACGCGACTATATTTTTTCTGAAGCAAAATCGGGTTTGCTGTCATAGTGTTTCACTCCCTTCAAAATGCAACAGAGACAGTGCTTTCTCTGTACGGAAACATATTTGCAGGTTCGGTTTTTCATAACGCAGGCGTTTGATGGCTTCCGTCTTATCAATCAGCTCATCAAAGAACAGCTCCACCGTATTAAACACCTTATCATTGGCAACACCGCCCACAACAAGGTCATAATCCGTCGAATCTTTTCCTCTGCGGCAGTTTAGAATGAAATCCAGCCATTCTTCAGAATAAGAATCGAATTTCAGCGTTTTCAGTTCAGATTCTCGGCTTTCATTGTATTCATACCTGGAAATAATACCGTCTTTTCCACGGCGTTTGAACTTGCCGCACCACTTCACTGCCTGTTCATACAGCGGCGTCACATAAAAGCCACTCCCGAAGTCTACATTGGGGCGGGAATGAACCAAATCCGGCTTTGTAATCTCTAAAAAAGAACCATGATAGAGAATCATACTTCCACACCCCTTTCTTTCATCACATCAAGGAGGTCATCAACGATATATTCACGGCTCTGTGTATGCAGCACTTCATATTCCGGCACAATGTAACCGTTCAGAATATCGCTTTGTTCAGTAAATGCCTGATAGACACGCTCTGCATCCACACCCAGCTTTGCCGCTACATTTTCAATGCAAAATACAGCAAACTCCAACTCACTGGAATTTTTGATTCTCTCATCTGTCATAATTTACAAGCCCTCCTTCTGAATCACTGTTCTCCATTTGAATGCTTTTCTTATAATCCTGTCCCCAATCCACCATGGCGTCCAGAATCGGCTTGAGACTTTGCCCTAATTCCGTAAGAGAATACTCCACCTTCGGCGGAACTTCCGCATAGACTTTGCGGTTCACCAGACCACTGTCTTCCATATCCCGAAGCTGTGCAGTCAACACTTTCTGTGACACATCACCAACTGATTTCTTCAATTCTCCAAAACGTTTTGTGCCTGTCAGCAGATCTCTCAGAATCAGTACTTTCCACTTATCTCCGATTAAGGTCAGCGTCGTCTCCACCGGACATGCCGGTAATTCTTTTCCTTTATCCTTCATAATATTTTTTATCCTCCTGTGAAACATGCTTCACGTTTCTCGTGCGCCTGTGCATAATTCCCACTATTCCGCAATTGTTTCCTACAGGTAACTATACCACAAAATAGTGCGTACTTGTAGAAAATCTCTTTCCCAAATAAAATAAAACCATGAAATGAATTGAATTTCCTGATTACGCAAGGAGGAATTTAGAATGAACGCTACAACATGTTTACAACTACTCAGAGAAATTAAATCCGTATCTTTTGCAACTGTTGACACC
>DLQV01000004.1:4117-10157 GCA_002474415.1 Lachnospiraceae bacterium UBA7598 | reverse complement strand
TCGCCCAGAAAAGTGCATTTCTCGCATCGACCGCAGGTGTAGAAATGTCTGTTTTTTTCCAAAAACGCATTGCCAGCGGTCTCTTCGGCGGAGAAGGATTTATCATGCAGCGTCTATCCGGAAACGGCACAGTCTTTCTCGAATTTGACGGACACATCAAAGAATATGAACTTGCACCGGGACAACAGATCGTCGTTGATACCGGATACCTTGCAGCAATGACAGCCGGATGTTCCATCGATATCCAGACCGTACCGGGTGTAAAAAACATGCTCTTTGGCGGGGAAGGAATCTTTAATACCGTCATCACCGGACCGGGACGTGTATGGCTGCAGAGCATGCCGGTCGCACAGCTCGCCGGAGCAATCAGCCCGTTTATTCCAAATAAAAATTAATCTTTTCATAAAAAATCCCGGAGACGTTTCCCATGCTCCGGGATTTCCTGTTTTGTATTATGCATTTTTTCACATCGTTTGAACTTTAAAGCTGTTTTTTCCATGCGTCTTCACATCATACAATACACTATCCGCTTCTTTAAACAATTTTTCATATGGGATTTCTTTTGTCATATACACAGCTCCCAGACTGATGGAAAGAGGCACTGCCCCGTCTCCGTATGTAAAAGTCTGACACATGTTTTTAACCAGTTTATCCAGCTGCGCCTGTATGGATTCCAGATCCCGACGCTGTATACAAAGCACAAATTCATCCCCGCCAAACCGTGCTGTCAGGACATGCGTTCCAAATACCAGACGCATCGTATCCGCCAGAAGCTTCAATGCCTCATCACCCCCGGCATGCCCGAGCGTGTCATTGACCGACTTGAAGTTATCAATATCCATGATTGCAAACAAAAGCGGCAGTTCCTTCTTTTCATAAATACGGTTCATTTCTTCCGAAAGGCCGTACCGGTTATATAATCCTGTCAGGGCATCTGTCTTTGCCAAACGATTACGGTCTCTCATAATAAGCAGGACGATTACGACAATGATTACAAAAACAATACACACTGCCAGCAGGCACGAGAATGTATTCGCCTCGATAAAGCGCTTCACGGTAATCTTCTGCTGCTTCACCTGCAAACAGTCATTCAACATCATCTGCATGTTTTCATCCGGGATACTGTAAATCACTTTGTTGCAGACGGAAATCAGCCTCGTATCAACATCTCTGTAAAATGCGAAACAAAAATTACCATTCTTCGCCAGCGGGATGGTTGTCAGATGGGTAAATCCCTGCTGTTGTATATAATAATTGACACTATAATAATCGGCTACGGTAAAATCTGCCCGCAGATTTTCCACTGCCTGCAAACTGTCTGCTAAATCTTTGGTCCGGTAAATTCCTTTTGCATTCGTCTGATAATCGGAATAATCCTCTCCTTTGACCTGTGCCATCGTTCCCTGCAATGCACTCTTCGTACCCTTTGTATCACTTTTTACCAGCACATTCATATATTCCATGTAATTGGTAGAATATTTAACATCTGAGTAAACGTTGCTTTTCTGGACTCCCGCCGCCATGTCGATCTCTCCATCCCGCAATGCTTTGAAAAGCGCCTGGGAATTATCATATGCCTGTGCCTTCACTTTTACATGAAATGCCTTTTCCATCTGATCTGCCAGCTGCCGGGAAACCCCCTGAAACTGTCCTTTCTCCTCATATTCATAAGGAGCCATGTTTCGCAGATAACCGATCCGTAACGTCTTCAATCCTTTTAAGTATGTTTTCTCCGTTCCGGAAAAATCAACTTTATAGGTATTATTGATCATACTGCTGAGTACGGAGACATTTTCTCCGGTATCCGGCATCATATCCTCTGTACGCCCGGACTCCCAGCGCTTGTTCCAGTCATCTGCAATCTCATCAAAGGTTTCGTTACGCTTCCCTTCTCCTGCTTCGATAACCCGTTTGATCTCATCATAATTGTCCCGCAAATTTAAATTTTTAGACAACGCTACCCATTTTTTATAATTTTCGTCACTCGCCTCATGGTTGTTCAGACAGACAACGTTGTCCATATTCCCATAGCTGTCCAGAAACGGATCTGTTTTTACAATAGAAAGGACTTCATGATCCAGTGCATACCCGGACTCATCTAACATGTAATCAATGTAACAGCGAGCAGCTTCTTTATTTGCGCTGTTTTTGTTGATCGCATAACAGTAATCTGTCACGATGGTCATATACTGCTTTCCATCCACTTCATTCGGAAACGGCATATAGGCTACGCTCTTTCCGTCCGAACCTGCATTTCTGACCTGACTCATCGCCCAGGAACCGATTGCCATACAACCGATTTTTCCTTCGTTTAACATCACTTTGGATTGATCCCAGTCACTTTTTTGTGGATCCGGCTCACACAATCCCTCTTTTACAATGTTATACAGCAGATTATATACCTGATAATGCGAAGTTCCTTTTCCATAGGGATTCACTTCATTGACAAATCCGTTTTCCCGATAATCCGGATCTCCTGTCATTTCAATATAAGGATACTGTTCCCATACCTGCAATGGCCATCCGGCAGCATAGTTTGTGTAAAACGGAATCGCATCGGTACGCTCCTTGATATCCCGCAGTGCCTGCAGGAAATCATCAATCGTCTTTGGCGGCTCTGTAATTCCGGCTTTATCGAACACTTCTTTGTTGTACAAAATTCCATTCAGATATGCCGATGACGGCAGTCCGTATATTTTATCTTTTATTATTTTACTGTTTTCCAGATAATTATATTTCTTTTCAAGTTCGGCACGTGTACCTAATTCCTCGAAATATTCCGCGGATTTGTCAGAAGAAACCGAACCAGGTACAAACAAAACATCTGCATAAGAACCATCCTGCAGCTGTTTCGACACCTCATTGTCGTAATCCGAATAATATTCATATTTAATTTTAATTCCCGGATATTTCTTATTAAACCCATCCAGGTACTGTTGCATGTCCTGCTGGGAGATATTGGATGCCACCGAAATCGTTCCATTGATTTCGTTTTTCTGTGCAGCATGTGCCACACTTCCAAAGCCTGCCGGAAGCTGTAACAGCACAAGCAGCATCAAAAGCACTGCCACCACACGCTTTTTCTTCCACTTTTTCATCTTTCCCATCCTTCTTTTGCAACCTTACCGCGCTTCATACACCTTGGAAACCCGCTTGTACTCCGCAGGTTCCGTAATCTGCTCTACAACCACATCGCCATCTTCCTCATCCCTGTAACGATACAGATATACGCCCTCCTGAATCTCATCCTCCTGAATGAGAGACACTGCCATATAGTGTTTCTCCTCAACTGTAAAGGTATCCATGATGGCAAATTCTTTTTCCGTCCCGTCCGAAACCGGAATGCTTACTACTTCATACTCTTCCATGATATCTCTCCCTTTTATCGTGGCACTTTTGCAAACAGTGCAAATGCATTTTCCCGTGTAGCCTGCTCGACTTCCTTCTCGGAAATGCCTTTAATTTCCGCAATTTTTGCAATCACATACGGAATATTACGTGAATCATTACGCGTTCCCCTGTGTGGTTCCGGCGCCATATACGGGCAGTCGGTTTCGAGCACTATACTCGAAAGAGGAATTGTTTCCACTGTTTTTACCAGCTTTTTTGCATTTTTAAAAGTCACAACACCGCCTACACCGATGCAGTATCCCATCTTTATATACTCCTGCGCCATCTCCGGTGAATAGGAATAACAGTGGATAACGCCCTTTATGCCATCCTCACAGGCCTTTTTCATGATCTGCATCGTATCTTCCGCGGCATCCCTGGAATGAATGATCACCGGAAGATCTGCCTGTTGTGCCAGTGCAAGTTGCCGTACAAACCAATACCTCTGCTTCGCCTGTATTTCCGGCTCTTTGTCCCAGTAATAATCCAATCCAATCTCTCCCACGGCAACTGTCTTTTGCAGCGTTGTCTGCTGTTTGAGCCATGCATAAGTATCCTCATTTAAATCATTCACATCACTGGGATGTACGCCCACTGCTGCATAAAGAAAAGGGTATTCCTGCGCCAGCGAAAGTGTTGTCTTTGTCGTCGCAATGGAAGACCCTACATTAATAACCGGCGAAATGCCGCGTTGCGGTAAATCCGCAAGCAGCATCTCCCGGTCCATATCAAATTTTGCATCATCGTAATGTGCATGTGTCTCAAAAATCATAAGAAGTGCCTTTCTATCAGATTAAGTTCCTCCATGATGATACAATTCGGAAGGGTATCCGAAGCCACCATGCCCCGCACCTGGGCATAATCCATCCAGCGCACACTCTCAATTTCTTCGGTCTGCAGTTCAAATTCCTCCGCTTCACGATCCAGCCAGAGCAGATAAACATTTGAAATCTGGTGATCATGGAATGGCTGTCTGTGAAATTCCGTATCTACATCCTTACGCACCTGTCCACAATAAATCAGATCCGATTCCTGCGCTGTCACATTCAATTCTTCTTTCAACTCCCGAATCGCTGAAGGAATATAGTCATCCCCTGCCGGTATATGTCCGGCACTGGAAATATCATAGCAGCCCGGAAATGAGTCCTTCTGCATGCATCTCTTCTGTAATAAAAGCTGAATCCGTCCGTCCCTGTTGCGGGCAATCCAGACATGTGATGTACGGTGCCGCACACCTTCCCGGTGTGCCTCCGCACGTTCTACGGTTTCACCGGTTGGTGCTCCGGTTTCATCTACAACATCAAGGATTTCCATAATTTATGCCTCCTATTTTTTATGCCTCCGCCCTTGTTTAACAGATCTCTGCACCGCTTGGCATTGGTTTCTCCGGTGTCATCAGAGAAAGGGTGCCATTTTCATCCTCAGCACACAGCAGCATGCCTTCGGATAATACTCCCGCAAGTTTTGCCGGCTTTAAGTTCACAAGAACCATCACCTTCTTGCCAACCATCTCTTCCGGAGTGTAATCTTTGCGGATACCGGATACAATCTGCTTTACGGTATTTCCGATTTTAACCTGAGAACAAAGCAGCTTCTTTGATTTGGCAACTGCCTCACAGGAAAGAATCTCTCCTACCTGGAACTGCATCTTCGTAAAATCATCAAATGTAATCTCTTCTTTCGGATCAATATCAATGACTGCTTCATCTGCTGTCTCTCCGCCATTCAATGCTTTCTGCTCTTTTTCATACTCTTCCTTCTGCTTTGCCTGAATAGCATCCACCTTTGGCTGGATCTCTTTTGCGTCAATTCTTGCAAAAAGGATCTCCGGAGTTTCCGTCACTTTTGTTCCGTTCGGATACAGACCAAACTGATTCAGTTCATCAAAATCACGCAATGATGTTGATAACTGTGCCACAATTTTTTCTGCGGTTTCCGGAAGGAATGGGTGCAGAAGACTTGCGCCGATTGTGATAGACTCGGTCAGATTATAAAGGACCTCTGCCAGACGATCTTTCTGTGCCTCATCTTTTGCCAGTACCCATGGGGTTGTCTCATCAATATATTTATTGCAACGGCGGAACAGTGCAAATACTTCGGAAATTGCATCTGCCACACGAAGTTTTGCCATCTTCTCTGCAATACGGTCACGGGCTGCTGTCACAACGGCTTTCAGATCCGCATCCACTTCGCCGGTTACTCCTGTAGATGTTACCACACCGCCAAAATATTTATTGCTCATGGAAACGGTACGGTTTACCAGATTTCCAAGAATATTTGCCAGGTCGGAATTGAAACGCTCAATAACCAGATCCCAGGTAATCACACCATCATTCTCAAATGGCATCTCATGCAATACAAAATAACGCGTAGCATCTACGCCAAACAGATCCACCATGTCATCTGCATAGATTACATTTCCCTTGGACTTGCTCATCTTGTCCCCGCCCTGAAGCAGCCAAGGATGACCAAATACCTGCTTTGGCAGTGGCAGATCCAGTGCCATCAAAAAGATTGGCCAGTAAATCGTATGGAAACGGACAATGTCTTTTCCGATCAGATGCAGATCTGCCGGCCACAGCTTCTTAAACTGATCCGTGGAACCGTCCGGATCATATCCAATCTTTGTGATATAGTTTGTCAGTGCATC
>DLQV01000004.1:0-4000 GCA_002474415.1 Lachnospiraceae bacterium UBA7598 | reverse complement strand
ACGCACAGATCCTGCAGTCCCGGAAGCAGGAAGTTATTCATCATCTCATTCTTACGGGAAACCGGCTGAATGAAGTCCGGATGGGTATTGATATAATCAATGAGGCGGTCTGCATATTTACTCATCTTAAAGAAATACGCTTCCTCCTTAGCAGGCTGCACTTCCCGTCCACAGTCCGGACATTTACCGTCTACAAGCTGAGACTCTGTCCAGAAAGACTCACAAGGCGTACAGTACATTCCCTCATAAGATCCCTTATAAATATCGCCCTGATCATAAAGCTTTTTGAAAATCTTCTTTACGCCTTTTTCATGATCGTCATCCGTGGTACGGACAAAATTATCATAAGAAGCATTTACCAGATCCCAGATCCGCTTTACCTCTCCGGAAACCTGATCTACGAATTCCTTTGGCGAAATGCCTGCGGCCTCTGCCTTTTCCTGAATCTTCTGTCCATGTTCATCGGTTCCGGTCTGAAAATAAACATCATAACCTTCGGCTCTTTTATAACGTGCAATTGCATCCGCAAGAATAATCTCGTATGTGTTTCCGATATGCGGCTTGCCTGAAGTATAGGCAATCGCCGTTGTCATATAAAACTTTCCTTTATTTTCTGCCATTTTTTTGGCCTCCTTATCTCACATTCACTCTCCCCATTTTACCGAATTCCACGCCATTTGTAAAGTATCCCTCTTTTGCCAGTTACACCCTTTTCTTCCCCTACACTTTTCTGTCTGTTCCAGAATTTTTTCTTAGTTTCTAAGAATTTCTTGCTGTCATATTTTTCTGTAGACTAATATGCATTTATCCAGTTTTTTCCAAAATGAAACTGCTAAAGATAAAATCAAAGGAGCAGCAACATGAAAAATATACAAATCGGAGCGGCCTTAAAAACGATGCGAAAAAATCGTGGCTGGACGATCCATGACGTAGTTGTGCAGCTAAATGATCTGTACGACATCACGGTTGCCGAAAAAACCGTATACGGCTGGGAAAGTGATCAGGCTTATCCCCGTACGGAAACACTGCTACAGCTTTGTGAAATGTACCAGACGGATACGCTCACCGGAAATCTTTTTCATATTCCGGCAGACAAATCTTTTCCCATCACTGCCGATGAACGGCATGTCATAGAAATGTATCGCAGACACCCGGAACTACAAAGCGCCGTCAAACGCGTGCTTGATGTTCCCGCCAAAAAGCCTGCTGCAAACTGAATTTCTTTTATATCCTGTCTTTTTCCATAAAGCATCTCCCAAAATTCATAGTATTACAGAAATTTCTATCTCATGCAGATATAAATAACATAAACTGCATACAACGCAACCATCACAATGCCTTCTCTTCTGCTGATTTTTTTCTTCGTCCATGCAAAAATCCAGATTAACAGACTAAATACGATCAAAATGATAATATCAATGATATTTTCCATCAAAAATGGCATCGGACTGATGACTCCTGCCAGCCCCAGTACCAGAAGAATATTAAATATATTTGATCCAATGGCATTTCCAAGTGCCATGTCCACTTCATTTTTACGTGCTGCCACAACAGAAGTAACAAGTTCCGGAAGTGATGTCCCTATCGATACAATTGTAAGTCCCACCAATGTCTGACTCATTCCGACTTTCAAAGCAATATTACTTGCACTGTCAACGACCACATCTCCGCCAATGACGATACCAGCCACACCAATCACAAGGAACAACAGGCTTTTTGGCATTGACAGCTCTTTTTGTTCCTCTGCCGCTTCAATCTCCTCACTCTGCAATGCAGAGCCTTCTTTGCTGGCCTTCGTTGCCATACGAATCATGGTTCCAATAAATATTGCAAAAAATACAAGAAATACTGCACTGTCGAGACGACCGAGTTTCATACCGATACCACCCAGTACGAGAAGTAACAATGCTGCAAAAACAGAATATGGAAAATCACGTTTTAAGGTTGCTTTCTGCACTGCCACCGGTGTCATTATGGCGCATACTCCGATAACAACCATCATATTAAAAATATTAGATCCGACCACATTGCTGATTGCCAGTGTATTCTTATTCTGTATCGCTGCGACAACGGAAACCGCAGTCTCCGGAAGAGAGGTTCCCATGGCAACAATCGTCAGTCCAATAATAATTGCCGGAACGTGAAACCGTTTTGCAATACTAGAACTTCCTTCCACAAAGATATCTGCACCTTTAACAAGGAAGAAAAATCCTACAATCAAAAAAATAATTGCCAGCGGCATGGAACATGTTGAAATAAATTCTGTCATATGTTTTCCCTCTTTCTGTTAAAAAATATGTTAAAAAGCAATAATTCCCAGATGCTCCAACAGTATTTTCAAACCTATGAGCATGAGTATTACTCCACCGGCAATCTCCGCTTTTTTCTTATAACGGGTGCCAAAGAAATTGCCGACCACCACTCCAATGATCGATAATACAAACGTCGTGCACCCGATGATCGCGCAGGCTTCCGCAATGGATACATTTAAAAAAGCAAATGTAATACCGACTGCAAGTGCATCAATACTGGTAGCGATGGCAAGAAGAAGCATCTCTTTGTGATCCAGTGGCAGATCTTTTACTCCAATCTCCTGCACGTCTTTATCACGGACCGCTTCGATCACCATCTTTCCACCGATAAACAGCAACAGGAAAAAGGCGATCCAGTGATCGACCGAGGTAATGTATTTCTGAAAACGGATTCCCAGTGCCCAGCCGATAAACGGCATCAATGCCTGAAATCCTCCGAAATACAATCCAATCAGAAACGCGTGTTTTTTGTTGATTTTTTCCATGCCAAGACCTTTGCAGATGGATACCGCAAACGCATCCATCGAGAGTCCGACACCAATCAGAAATAACTCGATTACCATTCTTATGTTCTCCTTTTGAGAGAGGTTTCATACCTTACGTTCTGCCCTTATATATCAAAAAGAGACCCAATGTACACCAACGAAAACCGCGACTGCAACCACGATTTCCCGGTGCACATGAGTCTCATTCTTTAAGGCTTGCCAGGTCAAAACGACCGGTATGTTGACAAGTCACACTATGTGCGAACTACTCCCTCACATACTTGTATTTTGTGAATAGATAAACTATAGCAAACGGCTCACAAGTTAGTCAATACGAACTTTTTATTTGCTGACGACCTTTGCAAACTTCTTCTTTCCTCTCTTTACGACCTTTCCTTCTCCGGCAAAATCGTCGAGTGTATAACTGGTACTGATATCTGTAACTTTCTCACCGTCCACAGAGACTCCACCCTGCTGTACCGCACGACGTGCATCGGAACGGCTCTCGCACAGAGATGCTTTTACAAGGACTGCCATAATGTCAAGTTTGTCATTGTACAGATCATCTGCAGTCACCTCAACGGTCGGCATATGTGCAGAAACCCCGCCGCCTGCAAACAGTGCGTGGGATGCCTCTTTTGCTTTCTCGGCTTCTTCCTCACCGTGTACCAGTTTGGTCAGCTCATAGGCAAGAATCTCTTTTGCTTCATTCAGCTTGGCACCTTCCCATTTGTCCATCTCATCAATCTGCTCTAACGGCAGGAATGTCAGCATACGGATGCACTTCAATACATCGGAGTCTGCCACATTTCTCCAGTACTGGAAGAAATCAAACGGAGAAGTCTTGTTCGGATCAAGCCATACGGCACCGGACTGTGTTTTTCCCATCTTCTTTCCCTCAGAGTTTAAAAGCAGATTGATCGTCATGGCATAAGCATCTTTTCCGAGCTTCCGGCGGATTAGTTCCGTACCACCGAGCATGTTGCTCCACTGGTCATCACCGCCGAACTGCATATTACAACCGTATTTCTCATACAATGCAAGAAAATCGTAACTCTGCATGATCATGTAATTAAACTCCAGAAAGCTTAATCCTTTTTCCATACGCTGTTTGTAACACTCTGCTGTCAGCATGCGGTTTACGGAAAAATGTGCACCAACATCACGCAGTACATCGATGTAGTTTAAATCCATCAGCCAGTC
>DLQV01000012.1 GCA_002474415.1 Lachnospiraceae bacterium UBA7598 | reverse complement strand
CAGACCAAAAAACTGTGGCCGCTTTCGCTGTATCTGCCGGAGATCAAAGAGGGACAGACGGGGTTTGCGCTGTGCTGTTCTCTGGTGGCACTGCTTCCGGCGCTTTGCGTATTTGGTATGGGGCAGCAGTACCTGGAACTAGGCATTACAGCGGCGGCAGTAAAAGAATAGAAAATGCGAAGGAGGAAATACATGGGAAAACCCGCAAAAATATTTATTGTGTTGCTGGGAATCATGCTTTTGTTTACAGTGATTTCCCGTTCGGCAGCATCTTTTACCGTTGCGCAGGTGCGCGTTGAACAGCCACAGGCACGCAAGATTGAGCATAAAGTGACCGGGGACGGTACCGTGGAAAAACTGCTGGATCAGGCAGTGTATGCCTCTGCGGATATTCTGGTGGCGAAAGTGAATGTGCGTGAAGGACAAAATGTAAAAAAAGGACAGACGCTTGCGGTGCTGGATATGGACAGCCTGAAAAATAAAATCCGGACGCTTTCCGATGACATTGAAGTACTGCAACTGCAAAATGATGCGCTGATTTCTGCCGAGGCAAAGAAAAACAGTGACCGGAATCAGGCGGTTGCCCGTGCAAAAGAGGATTACAGGGATTCGGTCAGAAACAATGCGGATGCCGTCAGGGACGCAAAAAAAGATGTAAAAGATGCGAAAACCAAATTGCGCAGGGAGCAGGCACAGGCGGATGAAAAAAAGCTGGAAGAATTACAGACTGCCGTCAAAGAGGCAAAAAAGACGTATGATGATGCCATAGAACAACAGAAAACCGGGGTGCAGCAGGCAAAACGTGCCGTAGAGGATGCTGCAAAAACTCCGGAAACTGACTATTCCGACACCATCACACAGATAGAGATCAACCAGAAACAGCGCAAACTGGATGCCGCACAAAAAAAGCTGGATACTCTCAAACAGCAAAAAGATGACGTACAGAAATCCATGGATAGTCTGAATGCACAGAAAGCACAATTAGAAAAAGCGTTTGCACAGGAAACGGACGAAGCACAGAAGCAGAGCTTAAAAACAGAGATTGCATCCCTTGAAAGCCGGATTTCTACGCTGACGGCCCAGCGGGATTCCTATGCTGGTCAGTGGGAAAATCAGTGCGACACAGTGCAGGATTTAAAAGATGAGCTGGCGACCGCAAAACTCCAGCAGCAGGCAAAGAAAAACGAAGCATCCCGTCAGGAAGCAGACCGCAGACAGACGCTTGCCCGTGCGCAGGAGGACTATGAAAATGTTGTGAGCAAAAATGAAAAGCTTGTCCGTGAGGCAGAACAGAAATGGAAGGAATCCAAATGCAAATTGCAGGCATTTGCGCAGGGGGAAGACAAAGAACCACAGGATACTTCCGCGGCAGAGGATGCACAAAAAGCAGTAAAGACTGCACAAAAACAGCAGGAACAGCAGAATAAGGCAGCAAAGCGGGCACTTGAAGATGCTGCGAAAACAGAAGCAAAAGACAATAGTGTAAAAATCAATGCGGTCACGATTGCGCAAAAACAACAACAGCTTGCCGCATTGCAGAAAGTAAAAGCGTCCGGGGGAAAAGTAAAGGCGCAGATGGGCGGCGTTGTAAGCAGTGTGCAGCTTACGGTAGGAGAGAAAACTACGGACACGGCGGCTTTTCTGTTGGCAGATACTTCCGGGGGACTGCGTTTCACCACACAGATCAGCAAAGAAGATGCTGTATATGTGGATACGGGGGATACGGTTACATTAAAATCGGGGGATCAGACATGGGAGGACATGACAATTCTTTCTACGGAAACAGAAAAAGACCATACCGTAAAAGTTACGGTGTATGTGCCGAAAAAAACAATTTCTCTGGGGGAAAATGTGAGCATGGAACTGTGTAAAACTTCGGAAGAATATCCTATCACGGTACCGATCGCTGCCATACACAGCGAAAAAGACAAATATTTTGTATACACGATGGAAAAAGCGGATACGGTGCTCGGAGGAGAATATGTGGCAGAGAAAATAAATGTGACAATTGCGGAAAAAAATGGAGAGTATGCGGCAATTCAAGATGGCGATCTGTCATCGGGAGATTCTGTGATTGTGGATTCCGATGCAGTTCTTTCAGCAGGGGAAAAAGTTCGCCTGCAGGAATCATGAGGCGCCTGTTTTCGCTGTTTCTGGCGGGAGGATGCCTGTTTGCAGCGATTCTTTTTGCCATAGGAGCGGCGCGCGCAGACAAACGGGCAGATGCTGTGTGGCAGAATTCGGTTCTTTATCTGGAAAAACCGATTTCTGCAGAGGACGCACAGACAATCGCAGAAAATGCGGTATTTACGGCCTGGGGGGAAGCGGCTGACCAGACAGTGACAGATCCGGATCTTGGGAAAAGTGTGCAGACAAACGTGGTGTGGCTGTATGGTTCCTCCGAGTGGATATTGCCGGCATCTGCGGTGTTGCCGGTAGACGATGGCAAAGGATGTCTGATCGGAAAAAATACAGCATGGAAATTGTTTGGCAGTACCAATGTAACCGGGCTGCAGATTTGTGTGGATCATCAGACGCGTACAATCCGCGGAGTTGTGCAGCAGCCGGGAAACGGTGTGTATCTGCAGAGGACAGAACAGAAAAAGAAAGTGTTTCGCCGTCTGACACTTGCAAGTGATAAAACGGAGGAAGCACAAAATGTTCTGTTGCAATATGGTCTGACAGGGCATGTGCTGCGTATGGATTATTTGCGCAACTGGAAAACGCTGCTGGAACTGGTTCCGGGTAAGTGGTCAGATTTTTCCGGATGGAAGGAAAATATGCAGACGAGAAAACAACAGTTGCGCCAGATTGCAAAAATGCGCAAAACAGGAATTGAATATTATTATGAAAAACAGTGCAGAAGATATAAAGTGGATCGGTGGGGAGAGTTTGTCTGTCTGGCGGGAAGCATTTTTGTGGGATATCAATATACCCACCGCAAAAAGCGATGGGTATCGTAACCAATTATTTGTTTCGTGATGCAAAAAAGTCATCAATTGCTGCGTGCAGTTTCTGAGGGTCCATGCTTTTCAATAAATACCCATCCGGCTTTAAGGACATAACATTTTTCACGGTTTCCGCGTCATTTTTTCCGGTCAGGAATATGATCGGGATATGGTGAAATTCCGGATCTTCCCGAAGCATTTGCATGATCTGGCTGCCGTCAACGATCGGCATGGCATAATCTAACAGAATCAGATCCGGGGTATTTAAGGTCAGGTATTTGATCGCCATGGCACCGGAGTTTGCCAGTACAACCTGATAGGTATCTTCGAGCAGTGCTTTGATTTTGCGCAGAATAATACCGGAATCATCCACAGCCAGAATTGTGCGTTTTTTCAGCTGATAAAAGTCGTCCACCTGTGAGCAGATATTTTCAACCATTTCTCCAACATTGACAGGGCGGGTAAAAACATCCATAACCATCTGGCTTGGAAGTGTTTCCCAGAGGAGTTCGAGTTCGTCTACATTTCCCATAATGAATACAGGGGTTTTGTTTTTGATGGCCTGATCAACCATCACCTTGATGCTGACCGCTTTCTTTAAAAGCTCCGGACTGGTGCAGATCAGGTAACCACTCGGTTTTTCTGTAGTGACAATGCCGCTGGCTTCTGCTATTGTCACGATCTTTACTTTCACATTTTGTTTTTCAAAAGCACCTTCTAATGATTGTGCGAGATAACTTTGTTCCTCCATCAGTATGAGAAACGGACTTTGGGCTTCGAACATAATTCCTCTCCTTTATTTTAATAAATCGATCATTGTATCAGTTAATTTCATAATTTCCTCCATTGCCACATCTGCAACGCAGACGCGGAGCTGGTCCATGGAATCTTTGAGATTGTCAGGTGTCTGAAACGTTTCTAAGGTTTCCATGGCATGATCCACACCATCCATGTCAAATTGCTCTACACACTGATGCATTTGTTCAAGTGTTGCAATCCAGTCGTCGGCAGAAACTTCCTTTTTGTTGCTCTCAGCTTCTTCTACATACGGACGCAAAGTCTGTTTCAGACTTCGGTACATCGTAAGCATCGGTCCTGTTTTTTCTTCGAGTGCGGCAAGATTTTCTTCGTTTCCGTACTTTTCCAGTTCTTTTGCAGCTTCGGACAGACCAGGAGCACCGATCAGCAGTGAAGAACTTTTTAAGGCATGTACTTCAATCGTATAATCCTTTATTAACTGTTCTTCCAGACATTGTTCAATCTTTTTGGATTTGCTGTCAATCGTGTTGTAAAAAATCTGTATGATCTGTTTTAATGCTTCCTCAGATCCGCAGTATGGCAGACCATTTTCAAATCGGAATCCCGTAGGATTGTTTGCAGTGCTGTCCGTGGAAGAATCCGTTTGGAAATCCGCGGTCTCTGTTTCATCCGCCAGAACCTTTTCGGCCTCTTCCCGGCTGAGTTCATGGATCATGTTCTTAGGTAGCCATTTGCGCAACTGGGTACATATGATCTGAAAATCAATTGGTTTTGCGACAAATCCGTTCATTCCCGCATTTGCAAAATCCTTTTGGGCATCCACCATGGCATTTGCTGTCAGGGCAATAATCGGTAAGTTTTGGTATTGTGGTTCCGGAAGCGCCCGGATTGCTTTGGTAGCTTCAATGCCGTCCATCACAGGCATC
>DLQV01000185.1 GCA_002474415.1 Lachnospiraceae bacterium UBA7598 | reverse complement strand
GCCAGCGGCTGCTCGTATACTTCCTCTTTGGAAAGTTTTTTTCTGGCATTCATCCATTCGCTATCCGACCAGAGAAAATTGGAAATATCCGTGACAATAGAAGCGGTCTCCGGTCGCAGCTGTGCATAGTTTGCATAAGGATCTGCTTTGTACAGCTTTCTTCCGTCCTGCGCGATAATCAGGAACTTATACATGCAGCCAATCTGAACACCCGGTACAAACAGTTCATATACCCCCATCGTCTCCGGTGTCACACGTTTCATCTCGTGGGAAGTTTCATTCCAGCCATTAAATTCCCCAATCACATATACACGGTCCGCATGCGGTGCCCAGACATCGAAGCATACTCCCTCTTCTCCTTCAATTGTCATTTTGTGAGCACCCATTTTACGATAAATATCATAATGTGTTGCCTGTCCAAACAGGTAACAATCCATCTCTGTAAAATTACTCATAAATACCCTCCCTGTCTTCTCTTATCTATCTTACTCGAAGTCTTTTTCCGTTAGTACAATTCTGTCATCATCCGTATAACGGCTCGCGGTCAGAATACTGATGGCTTTCTTTAACCCTCCATGTGCCTCCCGATGAATTGCTTCATCCACAATGTCTTTCACCTCTGTCAGGGTTGTCGCCTGGTCCAGTCTCTGAATATTGCTGATCCGGTTATATAATGCCAGAACTGCCATGTCATCAATTTTATATCCAAGTTCTCTGGAATAAGAGCGTGCAAACGTTACCAGCTCGTCATTCGTAAAAATCGGAACGGAAATCTGTTCGCTGAATTTCTTGGCAAACGCTTCATTCTGTGCAAATAATCTCTTGATACCCTTGGATGTATCTTCCAGTATAACAAAAAGACCACTCTCATCTGCATCCAGCAATCCGGATAACTCCGATACGGTCTTTTTCTCCATATCTCCTGCCTGCTCGATAATCAGGCATCCTCCTGCTACCTTATCCAGCAACCCTCCGACATCTTTCTGGTTCAGAGCTTCTGCATGAATCTTTCCAATCTTTCCATCCAGAACTCCGGTCTCCTGCTGTAGGACTTTGATCATGCTGGTGGCAAGTGTCGTCTTTCCACTTCCCTGCCCCCCTTTGATTACAAGGTTTCCTGTCGATGCAGGTTCCTTTTTTTTCAAATGGGAAGATGCAACCGTCAATGCTTTGCAGAGCTGATCCTCCATTCCTTTCACTGGCATAAAATACGAAAAAATCGCTTTCTGTTCATCGGTCAGTTCTACAAGAGGCATATTATGCTTCTCCTCTTTTCCCAGATCCACCGGTTTTTCCGCCTGTGGCATATGCGTTGTCTTTCCTTTCCAGAAAGAACGATCTGATTTTCTTCTTACAAAAGCAAACTCTTCTTCTCTCTCCTGTGCAAGGGTCGGTTTCTGCGGCAGGTCCTCCATAGGGACTTCCTCGAAATCTTTTTTCTTTGTTGTATCTGGTTCTGTCTTTGTTTCTGTTTCCATTTCTTCTACACCACGATTCTCATTTAAGTTTTTGTCATCTTCTGTCACATCGGATGTCTCTTCTGCCGGTTTCTGTGCGGCAGCTTCAGTCTTCTTTTTCTGCTGGGAACGTACCATTTCTTCTAAAGATACTCCCTCCGGCCAAAGTTCTTCGGCATCTGTATCCCTGGCAGGCTGTTCCTCTTTTTTGTTCTCTTCCTCTTCTTCCTTTCGTTCTTCCGGCTCATTCGTTGCCGGCGGTGTTTCCCTTTCCGGCGTCTGTGGCGGTGTTTCCGTCGTTTCTTCCACAATATCCGCTTTCTCTGCCAGTACCGCATCCAGTTTTGGCAACACTCCGGTCAGGCGGTCCATAATATCGCCTGCTTCCTGCAATGCACGGGCTTTTGCAGATTCGAGTTTCCGCTTCCTGGCATCTTCGAGTGCAGTTTCTGCTGCCTTGCGGGTTTTTTCCCAATCATCCAGCACTTCCTCAATTGTCATCTGACCCGTGATCTGATGTTCAACCATGTTTTTCTCATTGGTCATCATGCTCATCTGACCGTCAGAATCTTCTCCCAGAAGTTCTTTAAAATTGGTCTTGAGCGAACCGTCGATCTCCTCGTCCGTTTCAATATGCTGTGTATTCTTTTCCGGCTGTACCTGCGGTTTTTCTTCCTCCATCTGCATTTTCAGATAAGGGACATCTTCTACCATGCGGTTGATATTGTCCAGCGTATCCGTAACCGTCTCTTTTTCGGTTGCATCCATAATCTGCTGCATACCCTTTGCGATTTCCGCCTGAAGATTGACGGTATTAAACCGCTCTGTATTTACTTCTACTTTCGGAATTTCAACCGGATCATGTACGGTTTCCCCTGCACGCACCATCTCATCTGCATCGATGTGCGTCAATCCTGCTCTGTCATCTTTTGCCTGACAAAATGACCGATACTTTTCTTCCTGTGCTTTGTTCAACGGCTGATACAGCATTTTCAGTTCAAGTGCACGTTCCACATACGGTCCGTCTCCAAACCAGAGCACCAGCTCATCACATGCATCAATGCACTTCTCACTCATTCCTGCTTTATGATACAGATAAGCAAGTTCATATGCCCACTCTTCCGTATATTCCTGTTCCTTGAGTTCCTCAAGAATCGGTATCAGTTCTTCATAAGAAGCCCCCTGTGCCTTCTTGATATCATAGCGCAGCACATATTTGAGGGTATCATGAGGTGCAATCTCCACAAACTCGTCGTAATAATCCTGTGCCGCCTGAAAATCCTTCATCTTGACCGCCACTTCCGCAAGACGATAAATAATCATTCTTCCGATCGGTGAACGATCATATGCCATCAGCAAAACTTCCCGGCTCTCCTCATAACGCTGTACTTTTTCGTACACTTCCCCAGCTTTTACCAGACCATTTACATTTTTGACCTTATTCCAATTGATGGTATCTGCAATATCTGCTGCCTCATCATACTTCTCTTCCGCATAGCGGGATTTCATCTGATCAAGCTTCAGATTATATTCATATTTGTCCAATTGTTATCTCCTTAAAGTATCCCCAAACAGGTCTATCTATCTATTGTTCAGTATACCATAGGCGGCAATTAGTGTCAAAAAATAATCCGAAAAAAAGGCTGCACGAAAGTACGTACAGCCCTTGAAATTACTGGTTTTTCTCACATTCCTTTTTCTTTGTGGAATCTTTTAGTATTCTCTTTTTCTTTTGCTTTTCCTCGTAATATATGATGCCCCCGGTTGTCTCGTCCACACCGGCTGCATCGACATACGCATCGGTTACGGTTGTCAGATGTTTCTTCCGAATACTGTGGTTCACCAGTCTGCGGATGATATAGTAAATCATGGCAAATACCGGAACTCCAAGCAGCATACCCAAAAATCCGAACAGGCCGCCTCCGATCAGGATCGAAAACATTACCCAGAATGCAGATAATCCGGTGGAATTGCCTAAAATCTTCGGTCCGATAATATTTCCATCTACCTGCTGCAGAATAATGATAAATATCAGCAGATACAACGCATGCAGCGGACTTTGAATCACCACCAGAAGAAGTGTCGGAACCGCACCGATAAACGGACCAAACACCGGAATGACATTGGTCACACCAATGATAACTGCAACCAGTATCGTATCCGGGATATGCAGGATCAGACATCCAAAATAACAGATCACACCGATGATGGCAGAATCTATAATCTTTCCAATGATAAATCCGCCAAATACTTCATCTGCCTTGTGGAAAACTTCGATAATAATATTTCCCTGTTTTGGCTTAAAGATCGCATACACAATCTTTTTGCTCTGTCCCACCAGGCTCTCTTTAATGGATAAGACATAAACAACCACAATAATTCCAATGATGAAGTTTAATATGGATTTGACCATCGTGATTACCCCGGAAGTAATCTGCAATAGATATTGCTGCATCTGTGGAAGCAGATCTTTCGTCGCCCAGTTCTCCACATGATCGGTCAGCTTTGTCAGCATATCACTGATGGTATCTGTCACTCCATAGGCTCCGAGTTTTCCACTTTTCACCATATGAATCAGACTTTCTACATTGCCGGGCAGTGTTTCCACCAGCCCGGTAACACTTGATACCACCGAAGGAACAATTGCGGCGATCAGAAGCACCAGTATCACCAGAAGGAACAGGATTGCCCCGGCAATGGACAATCCACGTGCCACTTTTGCCGCAGATTTTTCCGATTTCATTTTCTTTTTCAGAAACGGCAGCCAGCGCCGCTCCTGAAATTTCATGACCGGATTAAGCAGATACGCAAGTCCCAGTCCGATAATGATTGGCTGCAGTGCCGAAGTTACAAGATGCCATGTATCCGCAACCCCTTTATATCGAAACACAAGAAAGAAAAACAGAATACAGCATGCAAATGTTACAAAAACAGTCAGTCCGATTTTGGCAAGCAGCATGGTCTGCTGCATTCCGTTATCCTTTTCTTCTTTCTCTTTTGTCTGTATCAGCTTTTCGCTTTCTGTCATACAGACCTCCTTATCCACGATAATAGTTGATCAGACAGCCTTTGAGAATGATATCTTTCTCATCCGGTGTCAGTTCTCCCATACGCAGAGTAAATGGCTTTAAGGCACCATCCTTTACCACATATGCCTCAAATTCTGTCTTTCCGTCTGCGATTGCCTCACGGATCTTTGGAACAAACAGGTAATCCAGATTGTGGAACGGAAGCTCTCCCTTATCAATCACAAACGGAATCATACCCCAGTTGATCAGGTTGGAGCGATATCTCTTAGTCGCATATTCGTTTGCAATGTTTGCCCATCCGCCAAGTACCTTCTGGCAGGAAGCAGCCTGCTCACGCGCAGATCCGTCTCCCGGTTTTACTGCAAAAATCGTGCTTCCGAAACCAACGTTTGAGCGGTTGACATCGGAAAATGTTGCACGGATTGTATCCATAATCGGATGAATCTCCGGAAGTGCATCTCCCGGACAGGTATCTGCCTCGACCGCCTTCTGTGCCTTCTGTACTTCCTTGGCACGTCCAACATATTCCGGATCCTTTCTGGAAAGTGCAAATTCAGCCAGTCCCAGTGGATTGGAACGGTAAGAAGAAGTCTCTCCGGAAGGAATCAGCTCGTCCGTTGTGGTCACCGGATCGTGAATCTCGGAGACAACTTTCAGCACAAGATTCTCTGGAAGCGGGCTCATCGCAGGCCAATCCTTAATGTTTGGTCCAAACTGGATCTCT
>DLQV01000143.1:8277-9450 GCA_002474415.1 Lachnospiraceae bacterium UBA7598 | reverse complement strand
ACCGGCGGCCACAGCGTCAGAAATATAACCCGAACCAGCAGGGTTATCCACCCTGCAGATTCAGATACAGTAATCGCTCCACCCACCTTCATCGGCGGCCGTGCAGCTATTGCGAATCATAAGTTTTCCTTCCAGCTCTGTGCGGACAACACTCTTATGCCCGCCCCGCATCCGGTCAAGTAGCAGATACAGGGCAAATTTTCCCATCTCTTCTTTCGGAAGCGCCACCGTAGTCAGCATCGGGCGGGTATACTGTGCCTCCTCGATATCATCACTGGCTATGATGGAAGGGACATAGTAGCGGTTTTTGTTGGTGCCAAGATATTTCAGCATCCCGATCGCAGTAATATCATTTGCACAGTAAATTCCCGTCGGGCGGTCCTCCGACTGCAGAAATTTCTGCATAGCTTCATACCCTTCCGCCTCGGTCTGCCCCGTCTGCATAATATACGCTGCCTCCGGCTCCATATCATGTTTATGTAATGCCTCCAGATATCCACGATAACGCGCCTCATTGTAGCAGTCACCCACATATCCAATGTTGCGGTGCCCCAGCGAGATCAGATACTCCACCGCCATCATGGCAACCTTCTGCCCGTCGCAGAGCACCTCGTCCACCTCATAATTGGTGGAATTCCGGTTCACCGAAACAACACTTTTGTACTTCTTATTCAGCTTCTTTAATGCCTCTTTATTACATTTTCCGATAATAATCAGGCCATCACATTTCTGGTCAGTTTCCTCATACATGCCATCAATGATCTGGTCGAGATTCTCCCGCCGGCATTTTTTGTCATTGGAAAAAAGCGGCATATACCATACTTTGGTCAGGATTGCAATCTGTTTATGGATCTCACTCTCGATCACGCGCAACAATTCGTTAAAAAACGGATCTGCCGTTGCTTTCTCCATTCGGGTCATAAGCACTCCGATATAATAAACCTTTTTTTCGGTGTTCTGTATCCCCATTTTCAGATTGCGGGCGTCTGTGTTCGGCGTATAATTGAGTGCAATCGCCGCTTTCCAGATCCGGTCACGCACTTCCGGAGAAGAGCATTTGTAATTTGGATTATTGAGTACACGGGAAACCGTTGCCGCGGATACCCCTGCCTTTTCTGCAATTTTCTTAATCGACATAAGCTCTTCCTCCTCTCCATTCCTACTTGTATAGTT
>DLQV01000143.1:8075-8254 GCA_002474415.1 Lachnospiraceae bacterium UBA7598 | reverse complement strand
ACTTGTATAGTATGTTTAATAGGAATTAAAGTCAAGTATTTTTTCTATTTTCCATTTCCCGCATATTTCTGCCGAATATATACGCCCAGCCTTTCAATGCGCTCTGCCGCATGTGCAAAAAACATCTGATATGCAGAACACAATTGATTCAGCCCCGGCTTTCCATCCACAAACGGCTC
>DLQV01000143.1:4055-7979 GCA_002474415.1 Lachnospiraceae bacterium UBA7598 | reverse complement strand
GAAGCCTCCACAAATGCTTTTGCTTTTTCAGAGGTTTTCATCTGTACAAATCCATCGTTCACAGTTCCCAGTTTCCATTCATCCATGCAATAAAAATCACACGGATACACACTTCCGTCCCCTTCTACCACAAAATAACAGTTACAGCAGCCATTCATTCCACATTCCTCTGCCGGATATCCTGCCGCCATCTGTGCCAGATTGGAAAACATGCGGATATCCATCGTCTCCCCTGCAGCAAAATCCGCATACCACAGATCAAACAGCTCACACAGAAATTTTCCATACTGCTCCGGTTCCACCGCATAAATGCTGCGCTCCTGTGTCCCATCCTGCCGTTTGATCTCATCCATACACGGAATAAACTGCACAAACGGATAATGGTTGCGTTTCCAGAATTTATAGAGAAATGAAGCCTGTTTTGCCGTGTCATTGGTAACGACCGTCACCACATTATAGTCCACATGGTACTGCTCCAGCAGCTGCACGGAATTCATGATCCGTCCAAATGTATCCTGTCCTCCGGCATCCTTGCGATATCTGTCATGCATTTTCTTCGGGCCATCCAGCGACAGCCCTACCAGAAACCGATGTTCCCCAAGAAAACGTGCCCATTTTTCATCAATCAGCAGACCATTGGTCTGTATCGTGTTTTCGATCTGCAGTTTTTTATTGTTATATTTCTGCTGCAGCTCTACTGCCTTTTGAAAAAAATCCAGCCCTGCCAGCGTTGGCTCGCCCCCCTGAAATGCAAAGGTGAGTGAGCCGTCCGCATACGCAATTGCTTCCCGGACAAGGGTCTCAAGAGTTTCTTCCTTCATGAATCCCTTACTGTATTCCTCTCTGTGACTGCTGAGACATTTGTAAAAACAGTATTTACAATCCATGTTGCAATTGGCGGATGCGGGTTTGATTAAGATACTGGCTGCTGGCATAGTGGTTCCTCCTTATGACTGATCCATGTGTAATGGTTCAATAAGTTCAAAATTTTTATATGCTCTAGTATCGACAATATAAGTCTGTAATTCAAGCAGCAAAGGGTCTTTTCCCGCATATTTTTTTATTGCCAGGTCATATAATTCATTTTTCGTCAGCGGTATTACCTTTCTTTCACCAATTGCATCTTTCTCGATTTTCTCATGCAATACCGTTCCCTTGTACACGCGGACATCTTGATATAAATCTTCTACATGAAGTACAAAATTTGTTTCATAAGACTTTGCCTGCTCTCCGTCAAAATTAATTCCAAGATGATCCAAAAGAAGATCGACTGAAACAAAAGGAATTACTTCATCATTATCCATCGCCCGGATCTGATGTTTCTCAGCAAAATCAGGATTTCGCAATTCCATTGCTGCGGACAAATATGCATTTCTCCAAAGTGCATTTTCCGTCTGATATCCCAGCTGTTCAAATGCGTCTGCACACAAATACCGTGCCTGCAGATTATCTGGATTATGATAAACCAGATGGTTGGTTATTGTTGCAACCCACTGATATTCTCCCTGTTCAAAATCATGTTTTGCTTTCTCTAAAACAATTTTTTCGGAGCCAATATAAGAAATTAGTTTTTCTGCCAGTTTACGCTCCGGCAATGGAAGCAAATTCACTGGATTTCCATCATAAAATCCCAGATATTTCTGATATGTTCCACGCGCATTAAAAGAATAACTTCCATAATGGCCTCTTGTATACCAGGTTCGTGCAATATCTTCTCTCGGCTGAAACTTATTCCCCAACTCGTTCATTGTATACCCCTGATTTGCAAGCAAAAGCGCCTGATCATGTGTATATTTATAGGAAACAGCATTATCCAACAGAAATCTTTTTAAATGATCCGGATCTTCCTGTGTACGAAATTGTGGAAGTCCATGTCCCTGATAGATTGCCTCCACTTCTTCTCCAAACAACTCGTACATGTGGTAAAATACTTTGCCCCAATAATTTGCATCCCTCACCGGTGCTCCGCGCATTGTATATGTATTATGCAGAGTCCCTACACTATTATCTCCCAAAAACAATACTTTACTTTTTTGAAAATATGAGCACATATGAGCTCTGGTTTCCGTATGTGGTGTCAGTAAAAAATATATATAAACGCCGTCAATTTTTACTATTCCGTCCTGCTGAACCAAACGTGTCGGAAGTTCTTCTCCCTGTGTTCCATGCACCCCCAATGTACTACTTAGTCCAATGGAAACCCAGCCTTTTTCATCATGTGGCAAAAACAATCCACACTGGTACTGCAACCGACGAGACATCGCAATTCCAGCATATAAATTATCATCCACCAGGGACTGTTCATATTCCACAGGTCCATATATTTCTGCCTCAGGACTATATTTCAAAAGTGTATCCATTCCTCCAAGATGATCCGTATGTGTATGACTGATAATTACCGCACGAATTCGATCTCTGACGGTTTCATTCAGTGCCTTTTCAACCAGATTTAATGCGATTTCTACAGCCTCCATGGAACCGAGCGCATCCTGCACTATCCAGCCTGTCTCAGATCGGATAAATCCAATTGTTGCACTATCCACTCCTGTTACGATATATACATCTTCGGCCAATCGAACAACACCCGCCAAATGTTCCTCCTGTGCCATTTTCCATAAATATGGATTTACCGTATCCGGTGCATCATGCAATAAATAATGTTCTCTTTTTCTATTCCACAAAATCTTTCCAGACTTATCGAGGATATCATCTTCTCCAAGCATAAGAATGAAATGTTTTTTTATTTCTTCTATATCTTTTGCTTCCTGTTTACTGTAAACTCCATCCATTTGTTCACGGATACTCTGTTGCAGTTTTCTGGTATGTTCAGATGCTTCTTTTCTTTCTGCATTCAATTCCATCGCCCATGCACCTCCTATTCCACAGAGAAGAATTTTTCAATCTCTTTTCTTCCATCAATCATTGTAGACAATTGCTGTAATTTCAAGGAATTCAGCTTACCCTGCCATGCAAACGGAACCTCATATTCCGGTACCACCGGTGTATAACGGTTCGCTCCTACGGTTGACGAAAATCCAATCATATAAGCAAAATGCTCAATTTTTACAGTTCCTTCCTCCTGCCCATTTACATACAGAGTTACGATTGCTTGATCCTTTTTGCGTATAAAAGAAAATCCTACTGTCAACGTTCCCGTCGGAAGTTCATGTTCCGATTCGACAATCGTATGTGATACATTATCGTTATAAGCATACTTCAAATGATTATTCTTTACATAGAAGGTAACTCCGCCAAACCTCTGTCCATTACTGTAAATAACACCTTCCTCTTCCTTAGAACTGCGCACAATCTCCGCAACAATCACATGACTTGCATTTGCAGTATCGATGTTACGATCCCGTGTCAGATCAAACGGTTCTATAATATTGCGGAACTCAACCGTTTTTTCCGGTAACTGCAAGTGATCTCCATACATACGGGAAAGGTTTTCCGGTCTGGCGTGAAAGGCACCGCGGAGCATTGGGAATACTCCATATTTTCCCGCTTCATGCATAAAATCTTCCTGCAATTCACGCAGTTTCTCCGGGTACTGATCTGCTACATTATATTTTTCCGAATAATCCTCTGCTACATGGTACAATTCCCAAACATCATCCTTATAATCTTCCGTGAAGGTATGATTAACCACTGCTTTCCATCCTTCCTTGTAAATGCCCCGGTTTCCCATAACTTCATAATACTGTATAAGCTTTTCATCCGCTGCCCCGGCATCTGCAAATGTATATTTCATACTGATTCCTGTAAATGGCTGCTGATGTACCCCTTTAATATATTCCGGTTTTTCTTTTCCAATAATATCCAGAATGGTCGGCGTAAGGTCACTTACATGATGATACTGCTGCCGCACACCGCCCTGATCTTTAATCAGTTTTGGATAGCGGATAATAAGCGGATCTTTAATAC
>DLQV01000143.1:0-4010 GCA_002474415.1 Lachnospiraceae bacterium UBA7598 | reverse complement strand
GTGCCCAGATTTTGTACCACTGAAATGGTGTGTTTCCACAATTTGCCCATCCGGTTGGATAATGATTAAAGGAAAGCTCTGTTCCGATTTCATCCAGATGTTCATAGGCATATTCTACCTCGCCCTCGCTGCTTACGGTTACATCCTGCCCACGCATCGCATTAAACCTTCCATCGACACCACCTTCCGCACTGGCCCCGTTATCAGATAAAAAGACAATGACGGTATCGTCAAGAATCTGTGCATCTTCCAGATATGAAACCAGTCTGCCAATCTGCGCATCCGTGTGCTCTAACATTCCCGCAAACGCTTCCATATATCTTGCGTATACTGCTTTTTGTTTTTCATTCAGATCATCCCAGTCTTTCACATATGGATTTTTGTCCGTCAGTTCGGCATCCTCCGGAATGATTCCGATCTCCTTTTGCCTCTCAAACCACTGGTTACGGACAATATCCCAGCCTTCATCAAATGCCCCGCGATACTTCTCAATATATTCTTTTGGTGCGTGATGTGGCGCATGCATGGCCCCAAATGCCAGATAAAGGAAAAATGGCTGTTCCGGAGTAGTCATCTGCTGTTCGAATATATGATGAATAGCATCATCCACAATATCCTCAGAAAAGTGATATCCTTCCTCCACACTCTTTGGCTGTTCCACCGCACTGTTATCCCTGATCAGATGCGGATGAAACTGATCATTTTCTCCCTGTAAAAATCCATAGTAGTGATCAAAACCTTTGGCAAGCGGCCAGTTTTCCACACTTCCGGTTGCCGCCTGTTCTGCGGAAAGATGCCATTTACCGGAGCAGAATGTCGCATAGCCGTATTCTTTTAATATCTCCGCAATCGTCGCATATTCCGGTTTGATATGTCCTACTGCGTTCTCGCATCCGGTCTGCATTTCACACAACCCTGCAATACCTGCCGTATGGTGGTTCGCCCCCGTCAGCAGGGATGCCCGGGTTGCCGAGCATACCGCTGTTGTATGAAAATTATTATAGCGCAATCCTTCCTCTGCCAGCCGGTCGATATTCGGTGTATGGATGCTTGATCCATAGCAACCAAGCTGCGCAAATCCCATATCATCTAACAATATATATATTACATTTGGTTTCTTTTCTTCTTTTGGAGCCGTCTTGTAGCGATACTTTGTATCAAAAATCGTGCGTCCAACATTTCCGGTAAATGTTGCTTTTCCCATATGTTTCTCCTTCTACTCCTTTAATACCTGATCTACATAAGTACTGTCATACAAATCTTTCAAATCAAATTCTCCGCCCAGCAGTCCATTCTTTTTTTCAAAATCATACACTCTCTGTGCCCTCTCCAAATATGCATCTGATATCTCCGGACTGAAATAAGAAAAACTTTCGTCGTAACTGTATGTTTTTTTCAGTATATCTACAGAAGTAGCCTCTGTTTGCATCTTTTCATATGCTTTTTCCTTATTTTGACCAATATACTCTGCTGACCTCTTTAAGGCCCTCAAAATTGCCTTAGCAACATCTGGATGTTCTGTTACAAATGCAGACCTTCCAGCAATTACTAGTCCGGAGCTTTCTTCCGGTTCTTTCGTTGTATCAGATACAACCTTGCCAAGCCCATAGCCCTGATATAACAATGCGCCTCCATATGCTGTGACAAGCGCATCCGCATCCCCTGAACTTAACAACGTCTGGGCATCCGATAATGAATTAATCTGTTCTACCTTAGACGGGTCCACATTATTTTTTTTGCATTCATCTGTAAAATATTTGTACAAAATGGTTCCGGATGGAACTATTACTTTCTTTCCCTCAATATCTTTCCAAGAAGAAATGCCACTCTTTTCAGCCGCAAGAAGAGCATAATTCATTTCCTGATTGCCAAGGCCAATTACTTTAATATCAATTTGATTGCTTTTGGCTGCAATTGCTGCAAAATCTGCATAAATAGCTAAATCTATCTCACCTGCTGCAAATGCTTCATTAACTGCTGGTCCTGCTTGTGCAAATCCGATATACTCTGGTTTATATCCAACTTTTTTTAATTCTTCATCAAAATATCCAAGGTTCTGCGCAAGAATTGCATTTTCCGAAAGTTGCGCAGTTGCAGACGTTGCTCCTATTTTTACAGATTTCAGGGTCTGATCTTTTTGCTGCGTTTCTCCACCTGTATTTGCCTGTGCAGCCCCTCCGCAACCAGTCAGTGCAAGTGCCGCCGCAAGTATAATTCCAGGTATCCAATTTCTCTTTTTCATAATGTTTTCCTCCTACTCTCTTTTTGCATTTATCTGTATCCAGGGTGTCATTTTTTCAAAAATAACACTGATAATTTTATCCATCACAATACCAACAATTCCGATTACTATCATGCAAACGATTACTTTATCGGATCGCATCAGGCTTCTTGCCTCATTCATTCGGTATCCAATACCAGATGCCGCTGCAATCAACTCCGATGCCACTACTGCCATCCAGGAAACTCCAAGTCCCAGTTTTAATCCTACCAACATCTGTGGCAAAGCATGCGGTAAAAATACTTTAGTAAATGTCTGCCATTTTCCCAGCTTATAAAGCTTTGCAACTTCTACAAATCCCTGTGGAGTTCCACTAATTCCACTCATCGTATTGATAAGAACCGGAAACACGGCTGCAATAACTATAATAATAACTTTTGATGTCTCCCCAATTCCTGCCCATAATATAATTAGTGGAATCCATGCAATCATCGGAATTTGCCGTATCGTGGTAATAAACGGATATAACAATGCATTTACCGTTTGTGACATCCCCATTGCCGATCCAAGAATAATTCCAATTACCGCTGATGCGAGAAATCCTTTGACTACACGTCCGATACTGATCCCAAGATCTGCCGGAAGCTGTCCAGTACGTATCATATCTCTACAGGTCAGAATCACGGAAGAAATCTTCGGTAAAATCGTATTTGGAACACCTGTAAATGTTGTTGCGATATACCAGAATACGAGTATCGCCGCTGGAACTACCAGCCCCAATAAAATACGTTTCGTTTTTTGCATTTTTTATCACCTCCTAAATCACATACTCAACTTCATATTTCTCATCACTGTCTTCAAAGAAATAATCATAAATTTTCTTTTTATATGCAGCAAATTCTGCTCCGCTGCGCTTTCTCGCCGCTGCCCGGTCAACTTCTATGATGTCCTTGATCTCCCCAGGTCTTGCGGACATAACCACGATGCGGTCTCCCAGGTAGATTGCCTCGTCAATGTCATGTGTTACCATGACCATCGTCGTGCCCTCTTTTTCCTGAATCCGGAGAATCTCTTTCTGCATCTGAATTCTTGTCAAAGCATCCAGCGCACCAAACGGTTCATCCAAAAGCAGGATTGTCGGATTGTTTGCCAGTCCTCTGGCAATTGCGGCACGCTGTGACATGCCGCCGGACAACTGACTTGGATAACTGTTTTCAAATCCCGCCAGCCCTACAAGTTCGAGATGTTTTCTTACTTTTTCTTCCCGTTCCTGCTTTGGCAGATCTCCAAGACCAAATCCTACATTATCTTTTATTTTCAACCACGGAAGCAGGCGATGATCCTGAAACACCATGCCACATTTTGGTCCGGGTCCGGTGACCGGATGTCCGTTACGCTCCACCTGTCCGTCTTCATAACCGACAAGCCCGCAGATGATTTTCAACAGTGTGCTTTTTCCGCATCCGCTGTGCCCCACTATGGTAATAAATTCTCCTTTTTTTACCTGCAGATTGATGTCATGCAGCACCTCCATCGGCTGTTTGTTCACCAAAAACTGTTTATTCAGGTGTGTGACCTTAATAATGTCTTCTCTTGCTGTTTCCATTCCTGCACCTCCTTCGTTTTCTGCATTATACACATGAAAGCCGTCAGATTACAAAGGAATTATGTGAAATCGTTTTCACGATTTCCGTTCTATTTCCCTGTATTCATATTAAATTAGTATGTTTTTGTTTTTTGAGAAAAATATTGAAAAAACAGCGATTCCGACACGACTTTGTTTCATTTG
>DLQV01000248.1 GCA_002474415.1 Lachnospiraceae bacterium UBA7598 | reverse complement strand
ATTTTTTCTTAACTTCGACTAATATTGACCGCGCTTACCTGACAGACCGGTACTTGAAAGAAATGCGGGATGCCGGTATATTTCCAAAAGAAATCACTCCGGATACGTTACTCGATTTTGTAAAAAACCGCGGAGAAAAAAAGCTCTGTACAGATTTTATGGCAAAAGCCCAGAATATAGAGGATATCACTGCACCGGAAAACATAAATACCTATGAACGCCTGCAGGCTTTCTGGTCTTCCCTCGATCGGACCCCGGATAAAAAACTGAACATCTGAAACAGGCGATTCAGAATCTGAGCACTGCAATAAAACCATATTTTGAGAAAAACGACTGGGATGAATATCCGGTTCCATCAAAAGAGGAATGTACAAAAATTCTTGATCTGTACCGCAGATGTATTGACCAGGCACTGATCATCAAGAACGGACCTGCCGGTCTTTCTGCATTTGTAAGTCTACTGACCAGTGATATGAGTGGAATCCATTTCAGGGAGTACCCGGATACCATGTCCCTGCGGGATATGCTCACAGATGCCCGGACATCCGTATTGACCATTCCCAAAAGCAGCTTCCTCCCGAATTCTGGTGCCAATATGAGCACAAGAATTCCCCTGAACTTTGAAGAATCGTCTTCCAGTCCGGGATTTTTTACAAAGCAGGAGATTTACCGCCCCGAAGACGCATTTAAAGAAATGATGAAACGGTATGAAAATGATAAACTATACCAGAACATCATCCAGACATCAATTTTTAAAGATCACACGAAAAATTATGCCTCCGCGAAAGAATTTTTTAACACTTTAACAGAGGAGGAACACAAAGACGCGCTCGAAGCATTATTAGACAAAGCAAATATCTCACCTGAAGAAAAAGCCCAGTGGTTTCCTGAGATTTCTGATACCGTTTCCGTTCCAAACAACGCGGATGCAAACAGGCAGCAGGAAGGAAAGCAGGAAATCGCAAAGATGCTGTTTGATGGTCTCAAAGGCTTCTTTTCCGACTACCTTCGTGTATTAAACAAGATAGATATTCTGGAGACCTCCGGCATTACGGTCAACAGCCGGATCGACCAGCGCAATTGTGCAATGACCACAATGGCGGCATTGCTCGGACAGCCGGATCTGATTGCAAAATCCAGACCTGTCATTCTAAACCAGAACGGTCAGAATCAACAGGGTGTCTTCATGGAACAGGTCGATGGCCTCGATCTTAACCGCATCGATCCGAAAGGAATTAATCTCGACTACGATTCTTTCATTTATGACCATCCGGATTTTCTGCGCTCCATTGCCGATCTGCAGATTCTTGACTATATCTGCGGCAACACCGACCGTCACTTGGGAAATATGGTATACCAGACCAGATCTCTAGATACCAACCTTTGTTTCACCGGTCTTACCGGTATTGATAATGATACATCTTTTGGTACGATTACAGAAGCCAAAATGAATATGACCAATCCCGCAGACATGTTTGTTGTCTCGGAAACCGTGGCAAAAAACGTATTGGCGCTGACCAAAGACCACCTTGTGACAGCACTGATGCCTTACCAGTTGTCCCAAAAAGAAATTGACGCTGCCTGGAAACGCACAAATCAGATTCAAAAAAACATAACTGCAGGTATCCGGCATTTTAAGAACCACAAAGATTCCGATCGAAAGAAACTGGATGTTAAAAACGGCTGCATCCGTGTTGTTCCAGACAACCAGTGGAGTAAAGTAAAAATTTCCAGCCTGTCGGACTGTAATAATCTTTTTCACCGCATTCAGGAAGTGGGAAATAAGGCAAAGAACAAATATCTCGAAGCTACCAAAAGTCCCCTCTCATATCCGTATGTCACTGCAAAAGATATGGGAACCAGTGCTGAATTTGACTTTGAGCAGATCATCCAGAGCACCCAAAAATTTCTGGAAGATTTTCAGAAAACGGATACCGTAAAAAATGGTTCCGATGAATACCAGGAGATGATTGCCTCTTTAAGAGACATACCGGAGAAACTAATGATCGTTAAACATGCTGAAAGCAGACGGGATCAGTACCCACAATTACAGCAGGCGATCCACAAAGCTGCTGAAAAAGCGCAGGCCTATATCGCACGCAAAAATCCATACACCACTCTGGGAAAACAGAGACTTGCCCTGGCGCAGGAACTCTGCGCAACCCTTCCTGCACAGGAAACCGTTATCCAAAGACACAGAGATACTTACGAACGTAACCTGCAGAAAGACACGCTGATCAATAAGCGCAATGAAATCCTCCGCCAGATGGGATCAGATGCACAGATCAAAAACACCAGCACCTGGGCAAAGGATGCACGGGATGCGCAACTTGCCCTGCTGGATATGAGCCTGCGTTTGCCATCCGGACACCCGCTTTCAACCTCATTGCGGAAGCGCGCCGAGCATTATATAACCACACTGGTTCTTTATGATGTGACTCTGGTCTCCCGCCAGGAAAATAACGGAGAGCCTGGTATATTTGAAAGAGCTACTTATCGGAATAACGTACTGAACAACCTTGAAGGATCCAAAACGGATCACATGATCCAGACTGATTATTACCTTCCTCAACTGAGTAAGGCAAAACTGTTTCCAGATCCGGAACAAATGACACCGGAATACCTACGTACATTCGTCACCAAGCATCTGGAGAGGGAACTCCGGCGGCAATTTTTTTCCGGATTTAAAATACATCTGCCAAAACCGTCCCGTCAGATATCCAAATTTCTTCCAACCGGGAAGCAGGCAAAAATGCCTCTGCACCATCAATAATCCCGGAAATATAGAACAGCGGATGTGAAACAGGAGCATTTCATAAAAATGCCAGTGCATACCC
>DLQV01000048.1:720-7739 GCA_002474415.1 Lachnospiraceae bacterium UBA7598 | reverse complement strand
TCCCTGTAATTATAAAAAATACTCTATTTTTTCCTGATATCCGGCAAGCCGATCCAGACGCATTTTTTCTACCACAGGAAACAATTCTGTATCTGTAATACGTTCCAGACTTTTTATCCGTTTCTCAGAAATTGTTTCATTCGACTTACTTTTTTCATAATCCTCAATTGTCATATGCCAGTAATGAAATTCTCCTGCATAATATTTCGAAATTTTTTGTGCAATCAAAAGCCCCTCCGGATCCAAATCTCCTGCGTAATATACCGCGGTCCCTGATGCCGCCAGAAGATCTAATGTAACCAGGCCTGCCAATCGTGGCTGTCCGTTCATACACATACAGGAAACCTGCTTTCCATGACCTGCACAAAGACCTGCAAATACGGATGGATTTTCCACTATATACATTTCATTATCTTTACAAAATATTCTGTTCCATTTTGAAAGGACTGCAAGCGGCACCTGTACCATATCGTCTTCCTGCCAGAACCCTTCCATCCCTATGTGAACCGTACCATCCTTTTTCTGTGCCTTTACATGAGATAACATAACATAATTTGATATATCATCAATGAGTATTCCCTCTGCCAAAAAACATTTTTGTCGAAAAAACGCCGGAAAAATTTCTGATTTCTGTGGAACTACATTTCTCCGCAACAGTTCCATCTGTATCACCTGATATAAAAAAGTTCCCCAGGAACTTTTTTGATCAAATGCATGTGGATTTCCAGTGATTTCCGTTGCAAAAACAGCAAGATACTTTGTCTCATTTTTTCTGACTGGAAAACAATTATAGATTTCTGCACCAAGAAACAATAACTGCTCCCACTCATTTAAATTTTTTGTATGACTTGTCTTTATCACATCCAGCAGTTCTGACAATACCATTTCCACAGGTGTTCCCTGATATTTTTCCTTCCATCGTTGTAAAAAACTATCTTTTTTCTGTTCTTCCAACTGTCGTTCTTCTTTTTTTCCTACCAGTTTTTCCTGAAAATATAACTCCAGTAAATGCTCTGGTGTCATATCGGAAAACCTGCTGCTTTGCAATGCCTGTGAAAAGCGCTCCGCTGATATCGTTACACTCTTTTTCCCATGGAAACTCTTTGCAAAAAAGCCCTCGAGTCCTTCGACTTCTTCTGCCGTAATTTTTTGTAACACAACTTTTCCTGAAAAAGCTCCATAAGACCGATACTTTTTCCAAAATCCACGAAAGATTCTGTTCCACACGGGATTGGATTTAAAATATGCGATACAACTATTCTCCTGCTGTCCGTTCAATCTCTGCCCTCCGCTGTTCTACTGCCTCTTCATCATCCATAAGTTCTCTGGCATGGCCATTCCATACATAAGGCATCACTGTCACGAATTTTGCATTCTCTGGTCGTATTAACTGATAGATAGCAAGTGCATCCAATGTATCGCAATCTCCCCAAAGTACCTGTGAATTGATAATAAAATCAAAGGAAAACTCTGTCATAAGACGGAACATATCACGAATATTACGGTTATCAACTCCGGCAAATGCCTCATCCAACGAAACCAGGCGTGGTGCATCTGCACGTCCTCCCTGATATTTTGCAACAACTGCGGAAAATAGCGGTACATACATAGACATCGCTTTCTCTCCACCACTGAATGTGCCAAATACGCTGTTGGTAAGTTCCTTGACCCGTTCTCCCTTTTTCTGGGAAAACAGTTGAAATTCAAACCACTTGCGATAATCCAGTGTCTCTTTCATAACCTGGTAAAACGAAATCATTCCACCACTATCTTTTGCACTTCTTCTCGCATCTTCGACTTTTGAGCGAAAATGCGTGGACAAGCGTGTTGCTTCTTCCTCGCTCATTAACCGGTAGTCTTTCTTTAACAGATCAACAAGTTCTTTCGTATCCAGCTGGTTTTCACTCTCTGCCGTCTTACTGCGCCAGCGAAGGCTCAGCTTCAGACCACTCGATGTATTCATACTGCCCATCAGTGCATTCATCTTTTCTACCCACGCATTGGAAGCATTAATTTTTCCACGGATTTTACGGCTAACTGTATTGGCAAGAATGTCTTCAAACAGCTCACGGTCTCCATCTTTAATCAAATCCTGTAACTGCGCAATGTCCTCCTGCAAATGCACCAAAAGTCGGGCGAACGGAAGCTTTGTTCCCTGATAACGTGCCGTGAAATCCTGTCTTGCGGCCTCCGCTTCTCCTGTCGGCATATTTTGGTCAAACTCAGAAAACAGTTCTCCCTGCATAACCTGATATTCATTCAAAAATCCACGATTTTCAAAATATACCTGATTCAGACTTGCAATGATATTTGCCTTTCCAAGTGTTTTTACATCCGCCTCCAAATATGTACAGACATTCGGAAGCGTCATCTGCATATCCTCAGGAAACGGAATATAAGCAAGCGCTAACTCTGCCTTGTAACATTTATTTCTCCAGATACGTTTTTCTTCCAGAGTCTTCCTGTGACCTTCTCCAACCTCTTCCTGCTTACGCAATGTACCCAGGTGTTCCTGCATACGGGCACGTTCCTGCACACATTGATTCAATTCGTTTGGATATCCTTTTAGCCATGTAACACAAGCATCCAGTCGTTCCCTGATCTGTTCATAATCCGTCAGTTTCAACTGTTCTACAATCGATGTATGTTCCTGCGTTATTTTTGTAAGTTGACGCTGTGCACCTGACAGATCATAACGGATCTCCTCTAAATCTGCGTCAATATTTTCCAGGCGCTCCGTCAGATCCTGAATATGTCTTACACTCTGTAAAAACATTTCATGTGCAGACTTCAAAGCGATCAGATTTTTTTCATAATCCGTTGCAGCTTCCTCCGCTTCATGGAATACCTCATAGGTACATTGCAGATACAACTGCTGCGCAATTTCCATCGCTTTCTTTTTCTTTTCCTGTATCTGTTCCGAAAGTTTCTTCCAATTTTCCTCTACTTCACTGCATTCCTTTTTCTTTGTTTCATATCGATGCTGCTCCTGCACAAGCATCTTCCAGGCTGCACGCAGATCGGTATCCTGTGGCAGAGCCTGATATTCCAGCTCCATCTTCTGCATCCGGTTTTCAAGCACGTTCTTTTCTTCTTCCAGCTGCTTCATCAGATTCTGCAATTCCTGAATTTTTTCCCTGCAGGCTCTGATATGCTCCTGACGGTTGCGTTCCCTTGCACGGGTGCCCAAAAAACCAGCCACATGCTCACCGGTAATTGTACCAGACAAAACGCCCATCTGATAAATACCATCCGGAGAAACCGAAATCACGCCATCCTCTCCATATGCAATATTGGATAAAATTCCTGTCAGACGCTGGTTGGAAAAAATATCATTCATGGAATCATTCAGTTCCAAAACATCTAACAAACTCTTTCCATTCTGTGTCTTTTGTACAAACAGATAGCGGTCTTCACAGCCCTCCGTCAAGGTCAGCACCCGCTCCCGGTAAGAAACATCCACAACCAATGCATCCAGAATTCCCATCTGCAGCAACGCCTCTTCCAGATGGTTGCATTCCTGTTCACTCAAAGAATCCCCAAACTCAATGGCCTTATAAAACTCCTGATATGGAATCTGCAATGCATCCAGACGCTCTCTGTTTCTTATAACCGCTTCCGATCGTTCCGGCTCCGGATCTTTTGCATTCTCCCATTCCAGTAATTCCGCTTCTGTCTGTTCCTTTTCCTGCTTCTTCTGCTCATATTCATTTTGTTTTTCATGTGCTTGCAGTTCCAACGGATTTTTATAGGAAAACCAGATGTCAGCCACCTGTTTTCGCACCTCTGCAAAGTCTGATGCCTCTCCAAAGTTCTCCGCAAATCTGCTGCAGTCTTTTAACTGCTCTTTCTTTAAAAGCAGTTCTGTATTTGAACCATTCCACGCATACAAAGCTTCTTTCCATGCATTTTGTTCCTGTACAAAAAGCATATCCTTCGCAGAAATATCCCGCTGTATTGCATCCAGATCTTTCTTGATACTATCTCTTCGTTTCAAAAGTGCTTCTGCCTGTGGTTCGAGTAAATTCGTCTCCTGCAGAATTTGGAATGCATTATGAATTTTATTTTTCACATCAGAAAATTGTTTTTCATGCGTATCAAATACAATTTTCTCTTCCAGGTGTTCCTCACATTCCTGTCGGAAAAAGCTGTGTTCTTCAAAAGCCATACTCTCAGCTTCTGTCTGCATTTCCTCAAAAATTGCATTAATTTCTTTTTCTTTTTCAAATTTGCGGTCCTCTTCTTTTTTCTGTTTTTCTTCTTCCTCCCGGTACTGTTCTTTTTTTGCCTCCAATGTCGAATTTTTACTGTCAATAATACTCTGCTGACGCTTGATTTCCTGCACAAGATCCGTTTCCCGGTCTTTTAAACCTACCGCGTCACTCTTACTTAAAGAATCCCTTTCTTTCTCCATTGCATCATGCTTTGCCTGCATCTCTTCAAGTTTGCCGGATAATACAGCAATTGCTTCTTCACTTTCCGCAATGTCTGTCTGACGCTTTTTTTGCTCCCTGTCGGCTTCCTCTATCTCATTACAAATTTCCTGATATCTTTTTGCTTTTTCATATAATACGAACCGATTGTATTTGTCATATACATTCTGAATCTTTTGCGCTGCCTGCTGTGCCTCCTGACGACTCTTTAAATTCATCGTCATCTGATCCATATTTTCGATCGCATCAGACATTGGGCGCAGATCATCATCCGAAAGCGGTTGCAGGGAATCGCTTAAAATATCATTTATAACAGAAGGCTTAAAATCTTTTGACAGCTTTGGCGTACGCAACTGAATCAGCAGATCAATCATCTCTTTGTATTCCTCTACGGTATCGAATCCAAAAATCTGACGGTTAACATATTCCATATAATCTGCCTGACGGTCAAACACCTGTCCTCCTGCTGCAATGCGGTTTTCCAATTCTTTTTTGGAAAGTGTCACCTTCTCATTCGTCTCTTTATACAACAGGAAATCCACACCCACACGTCTGCCATCCGTCAGCGAAAAATACCATTTGTCCAGTGGCTTTCCGCGCCGTGCCCGGATTCCCATACCAATCGTCAGATAGTTTTCCGTCGTTTCTCTCTTAAATTCCAAATACAAGTAACCGGTCCGCTCTTCCCGTCCATCATCCTCTTCTAACAAATAGCTGCTCATCTTCCGATCTCTCGAACCAAACGGATCGAGGCGCTCCGGGCTCATATTTCCATCCAGCAAAAGCGGAACCACGCTCTGCATCGTTACCGATTTACCGGATCCGTTGGATCCTCTCAACAGCATCCGGCCTTTTACAAACGGAAATTCCTGCTCGTCATAATACCAGAAATTAATTAGCCCTATCTTGCTGGCCTGCCATCTACTGCTCATTTTCCTGTCCTCCTGTAAAATCTTTCGGATACTTTCCCTGCAGCTTTCCAACTGACGGATAAATTTCCACCTGATGCGCCGGCTCGTCCCATTTTATGAACATCCATACTTCCATAGCAGACATCACCGTACTGATTAATTCACTGTCCGGCATCTCCCTGTAATTTTTAGAAAATCCCTGTCCATACTGTTGTCGTACCCCCTGTATCATCTGTTCAAAAGACACCGTGTCCACAATACAGATCTCATCCTTTTGTATTTTCCATTCCTTTTGTTCGATACGTTTTCTGATTTCCGACAGACACAAAAGTATAATATCTGAAAGCACATTATTTCCTGGAAACACATTTCCCATCCGGCAATCATCCTGCAACATCATATAAGCGCTTCCTCTGTGAATATGCACATGACAATCAAAATTCTGCTCAAGATCTTCTGTAAGGCGGCGTCCATAATATTTCAGGTACTCAAAATCTTCTTCCGATCCATCCCTGCGATACATTCCCGGTGCAAATAATAACCGCTTATACACACGATGTCTTCTTGCAATTCCCCGATCCTCATCCATTGCAAACCAGTCACTCTCCAAAAAATCTTCCGGCCTTCCATAGTCTGTAATGTCCTTTGAAAAATTTCGCATAAAATAACGGGATGCTCCTGTGTTTTCATACAAAACTTCTCCTGTTGCATCTTCCATGAAAGCATCATCCGCTCCATCGGTAATACTGACAATTCCCTGCATCACTGCATAGCGTAATACTTTGATCAGCCTTCTTCGACTGGTATATACGGTCCAGTTCACAGACTCTCCTGGCAGATTTGCAGAAATGTACTCCGTAAGCTGCGATAAAATAAACTGTTCCTGCGTATCTTTTTCTTCCAGAAACATAAGTAAAATGCAGAGAAAGGCATACTCTTCTTTCGAAGAAAAATCCAGAATTCCCATAAAAGACTCCGGAATCACCGGAATCTTTTCCATTTTTACCATCAGGGCATTCTCTGTCACCTGACATCCCAGCTTATCAGATGCATATTTGCGAATATCACCGATTGCATCTCTCAACTGATAATACAATTCTTTATTTTCTGATTTTAATACCCACCGTTGATTCAATAATACTTCCAGTTCCCTCATCAAGCTTCCTCCTGAAATACAATTGCAAGTCTCGGCATGGTAAAGTTTCCATCCTCACAATGTACTACACAGCGTTCCTCTTTTCTGCTCATATCAAGCATATAGTACCTTCCGTCTTCTGTTCTTGCAGCACCTGCCGGATTTTCCATCGCATCAGAAATCCACTTCAACAGGATTTCCCGCACATGCGACTCAATAACCGGCAATGTAGAAAAATCTATTTTTCCATCCGACTCCAATTCCCGGAGTTTACGCATATCTTCTTTTTGTTTTTCAATCATCTGCCGTCTCGTTCTTTGCTTTTCTTCTGTAGATTCCCGAATCGCACTACGACTGGACTTCTCCCTGTAAGTTCTCACGCGCGGTTTCAACATTACTTCAAATGGACTTTCCTCATAAACACTCTGATTCATACTGTCCGTCTCACGCACCAGATCCCCCTTTAAATGATATGGTCTCTCCAGTCCAAAAACCATAGCAGACATCCGGTGTGCCTGCTGTTTATGCTAATCTAAATTT
>DLQV01000048.1:510-676 GCA_002474415.1 Lachnospiraceae bacterium UBA7598 | reverse complement strand
TGCGGTATTCTTCTCTTCGATTCGCTCCAAACGCATTTTTCTCACTGAGCTGTGCCGCATACCTGGTTATCCTCCGGATAATTTCATTGGTCGCATCAAAAAGTTTACCAGCCTCGTTCTCCTCTCCATTAGAAGAAACAAACCATTCATAAATACTTTGAAAACG
>DLQV01000048.1:0-467 GCA_002474415.1 Lachnospiraceae bacterium UBA7598 | reverse complement strand
TCTTCCAACAACTCCCGGGAAACTTCCACATCCATGCGCGGAATCAACAGTTCATACTGCACGATTTTTTCAAACACCTGTTGCTTATTCTCATCTTCTAAGGTTCGCAAATCTTCCTCTATCACACCAACATTACGCTGTAATCCCCTGATAAAATTACGCAGATATTCAACAAGACGATCTTTAAACACCAAAAACTCTTTTGTGTGCATCATTTCTTCTGCCTTCACACTGTTCAAATCGCGGATATAATCCTGATAATTCTGGTTCAAACGCACAAAATCATTATTCAGATCGTTCCACCAGGTATAAACCTGGTTTATATCTTCATCCGCCATCTGCGGAAAACGCGCAATATTAATTCGAATCCGTTCCAAAAGCGTCGGTTCCAAAGAAGCACCTTCAATAAAAAGATTCTCCAGACGTAACACCAGACGTTCAATCTCTACACTGTACTCCGACATCTG
>DLQV01000179.1 GCA_002474415.1 Lachnospiraceae bacterium UBA7598 | reverse complement strand
CGCAGTTAACCAGCAAATTAAATGACATTGCTATATACCAAAAGGCTAAGAAATTATAAAGTACCTACGTCTGCAGCCATTTCCGGATTTTTTCCACATCCGTTTTTCGCAGATCCCCATGAATATTGGATTCAAACGTTACATACTCATAATCTTTCTGATATTTCTTTAACTGTTTTACCAGCTTATCCGCCTGTTTGATCGACACCTTATCATCTCCTGTCGTATGGAAAATCAAAAGCGGTGTATTGATCTCATCTGCCCATTCAACCGCGGAACGCCTGCTGTATTCCTCCGGCAATTGTTCCGGTGTACCCCCGATCAGCTCTGTAAGTAGCGATCTCATATCTTCGCGTTCTTCGTAGTTCATGGTACAATCCGCAACTCCGGCAACAACAACCGCTTTGTGGATGCGCCGGTCTTCGCGCAATGTTTCATAGGTCATCATTCCCCCACGGGAAACTCCAAGCATATTGATATTCTTTGTATCAACAGAATCCAGTTTTTCGCACAAATCCAGGAGATGGAGCACATCGTGGACATCATCCCCGCCAAAAGCATCGGTTCCCTCACTTTTTCCACAGCCACGATAATTGGATGCCACACAGATCGTATGAAACTGATAGGCATAATATGTCGTTTCCACATTTTTTAATGCCCCGTATGACCGGTTGCCTCCGTGATTATAAATCAGACACGGTGACTTCTTTTTCCCAAGCAAATCTATCGGAGCGCTGAGAAACGCCTCAATCTTTAAATCATCGCTGGTATAAAAAAAGCGATAGGAAACATACTTCGAGAGATCCACTCCCGCCTGTTTTTCATATGCCTGCAGATCTATTTTTTCATATTCTGAAACTCCTGCCGCCCTCAGATTCTCTTCTATCTGTTTCTGTGCATCCCTCACAGAAATGTCCGAAGACGATTTTGTCCGAAAATGAATTCCCACCAAAAGCAGTATGACGGCGATTACCAAAAGCAAAAATATCTTCCGGGATACAAAATCTTTTGATATAGTTTTTCCTTCGATCATAACCTCTCCCTCTTTATCTACACCAAAAACGAGCAGAGCCAACATTACTTCCACGGCCGTTTATTGCCCGTCCAGCCCATCGCTTTCCAGTACTCGGCATCCGGCTTTGAAAGACCGCCTTTGCTCTGCAGCATGCGCATCACTGAAAAGAATCCTTTTGTTTTGATTCCCGGTTTCACTTTACCGTTGTTTTTTAAGATCTTTGCGGCAGTTTTGTCTACTGCCTGATCAATTTTCTGACGGATCTTCGGGGAAATGGTATCCCAGTTTACGGAACGCACGGCAATTCCGATTTTATAAACTTTTGGCACGCCCCAGAAAAACAGACTGTCCTGCATATCTTTGTTGGTGCTTTTCATACCTGCTCCGGCGGCGGTGGAAATACACACCGCCTGCTTGTGGAACATCTCCGGTTTCGGGCGGTGTACCATCCAGCGGTGCCCCTGATGATCCAGGAAATTTTTCATCGGAGCGGTCACATGATACACATAGACCGGACTGGTCAGGATGATCAGATCTGCCTCATCCATTGCCTTTAAAATGGGCTGTTGTTTTTCAAAATGCGGACACTTATCTGCTGCCACGCTGAAACACTGCGCACAGCCGATACAGTAGTCGGAGAAATCCCGCGGAAGAAAAAATTCTGTCACTTCCCCACCGATTTTGTCTGCCAGCAGTTTTCCGATATGATAGGTGGAACCCTTGTGGTTCTGCCCATTAATGATTACGGTCTTCATTCGTTCTGTACACCTCTCTGATTTTTTCTTTCATGTCAAGAAACACCCCTGCAATCACCGGATCAAAATCCTGTCCGCTTCCGTTTTCTATAATACGGAAACACTCTTCGAGCGGAAGCGCATCACGGTAACACCTCTTTGCCGATACCGCATCAAACACATCCGCTACTGCCATAATTCTCGCAGACAATGGAATTTCTTTCTGCGAAAGTCCATCCGGATAACCTCTTCCATTCCACTTTTCATGATGATGTCTTGCCACTTCATACGCCATTTTCTCATACTCATCATCCCCCAGATGCCCGAACGTTTCCCGGATAATTTTTCCGCCCCGCGCCGCATGGGTTTTCATAACAGCAAATTCTTCGTCGGTGAGTTTTCCCGGTTTCTGCAGGATGGCATCCGGTATGGCAATCTTCCCGACATCATGCATAGGTGCAGCCATGACAAGATTTTCAATATAGTCTTTCGTAAGCTGCTTTTTGTACAATCCACGTGCACGGAGTTCTTCTGCCAGCATACGGACATACGCGGTGGTCCGCTTAATATGGCCACCTGTATTGTCATCCCGGTTTTCCACCAGCGTTGCAAATCCCATAACCATCTCATTATTGTAATCCTGCAACTTTGTAAACACCGGATTCTCCATGTTCAGATAGGTTCCCACAATTACCAGTGTCGGCACAATACATGAAATCAGTGCCTGCGGATGAAGCATCTGATAACAGGTCACAGCAATGGATGCAAATACATAGGTCGATACCGTAATCAGTTTATGATGTCCAAGCTGATGCCAGCTTGTAAATAAAATTACAATCGCAGCAAGAATATATACCGCCACCATAATAAAACAGGTATATGCAGAAATTCCCATGGAATAGTTTGTAATATCCCCGTGCAGATAAGAAAGCTGCGGCATAAAAATAATAACAATGGCAAGATTGATCACCAATGGAGCCATCAGTAATATCCTTTTTCCCCTGTTTTTTGGAATTCCTCTTGTAATATCCAGAAGATACAAAAACATGAGAAACATCATAATATCCAGACG
>DLQV01000292.1 GCA_002474415.1 Lachnospiraceae bacterium UBA7598 | reverse complement strand
GAGTCCATGACTTCCGAAGGTCTGATCACTGCTCCGGAAGGAATCACCTTAGAAGAAGCTAAAAAGATTCTTGCAAAGGCCAGAAAAGAAAAACTTCCGATCGTAGACAAGGATTTCAATTTAAAGGGTCTGATCACCATCAAAGATATTGAAAAACAGATCAAGTATCCACTTTCTGCAAAGGACGATCAGGGACGTCTTCTCTGTGGTGCCGGTGTCGGTATCACAGGAAACATGATGGAGCGTGTCGATGCTTTAGTTGCTGCCCATGTCGATGTCATCGTTGTTGATTCCGCACATGGTCATTCCAAAAATATTCTTGAAGCAGTCAAGAAGATCAAAGCAAAATATCCGGATCTGCAGGTTATCGCCGGTAATATTGCAACCGGCGCTGCCGCACAGGCACTGATTGATGCCGGTGCCGATGCTGTTAAAGTTGGTATCGGACCTGGTTCTATCTGTACCACACGTATCGTTGCCGGTATCGGTGTTCCACAGATCTCTGCAATCATGGACTGCTACGAAGTTGCAAAACAGAGTGGTATCCCGGTTATCGCCGATGGTGGTATCAAATACTCCGGTGATATGACAAAAGCTATCGCAGCCGGTGCAAACGTATGTATGATGGGTTCCATGTTTGCAGGATGTGACGAAGCTCCTGGCACATTCGAGCTTTTCCAGGGAAGAAAATACAAAGTATACCGTGGTATGGGTTCCATCGCTGCCATGGAAAACGGAAGCAAAGACCGTTACTTCCAGGAAGGTGCAAAGAAGCTTGTTCCAGAAGGTGTAGAAGGCCGTGTTGCTTACAAGGGAACACTTGAAGATACTGTCTTCCAGCTGATCGGTGGTATCCGTTCCGGTATGGGTTACTGCGGATGTCCTACTATTGAGGATCTCAAGGAAAGAGGTAAATTCGTCAAGATTTCCGCTGCTTCCTTACGTGAGAGTCATCCACATGACATTCATATTACAAAAGAAGCTCCAAACTACAGTACCGATGACAATAAATAAATCGGAATAAATATAATTTGAGGTGAATTTTATTGGGCCCCAGTGAGATAGGTCAATTAATTACAGTGATTATTCTGCTGTCTCTGTCTGCGTTTTTTTCGTCGTCAGAGACAGCTCTTACAACCGTAAACCAGATTCGCATGCGTACACTTGCAGACAATGGAGATAAACGTGCTGCACGGGTATTGCGTGTAACCGGAAACCCGGCCAAAATGTTATCCGCCATCCTGATCGGAAACAACATTGTAAACCTTTCGGCATCTTCTATTTCCACCTCCCTTGCCATCCATCTTTTTGGAAACACAGGCGCGGGAATTGCCACAGGTATCCTTACCTTTTTGATTCTGATTTTTGGCGAGGTAACTCCAAAAACCATGGCAACGATCAAGGCGGATTCCATGTCTCTGGCGGTTGCCGTTCCAATTGGATTTTTGATGAAAGTACTCACTCCTGTCATTTTTATCATCAATAAACTTTCTCTTGGATTGATGTTTCTGCTGCATGTCAATGTTAAGGATGCACAGAAAAAGATGACAGAAGAAGAACTCCGCACAATTGTGGACGTCAGCCAGGAAAATGGTGTGATCGAACACGAAGAGCGTGATATGATTCATAACCTCTTCGATTTTGGTGATTCAGAAGCCAAGGAAATCATGGTTCCACGAATCGATATGACCTTTGTTCAGGCAGATGCCACTTACCAGGAAGTACTCGACATTTTCCGTCAGGATATGTTTACCCGTCTCCCTGTTTATGAGGATTCTACAGACAATGTAATCGGTATCATCAATATGAAAGATTTTCTGTTGCAGAATGATACCCCGGAATTTTCCGTACGAAAACTTCTGCGGAAACCGTATTTTACATATGAACACAAAAATACTGCAGATCTGTTTTTGGAAATGCGCAAGTCTTCCATTTCTCTTGCCATTGTGCTGGATGAATACGGAGTAACCGCCGGACTCATCACCCTAGAAGATTTACTGGAAGAAATTGTTGGTGAAATTCGTGACGAATACGATGCGGATGAAGAAGATGACATTACCCGAATCAGTGATCGTGAATTCTATGTCCTTGGTTCTGCCAATCTGGACGATGTCAGTGAAAAGCTTTCTCTGCATTTTACTTCGGATGATTATGACACCATTGGAGGATATTGTCTTGGTCTTCTCGATCATCTTCCGGAAAAAAATGAAATTATCCTAACAGATAACAATATTCTCATCCGGATTGATCGAATGGACAAAAACAGAATCGAACGAATTTATATCCGTCTTCCGGAACCGCTTGAAGAAACGGATTCTGAACATAAAACCGAAGAATAATTCATTGTCTATGAGGGCTGCTTTGCAGCCCTCATTTTTATACCAGCAGCTGTCGGAGACGCATACGCAGCGAATCATCCATTGCCCACTTCGATTCTCCTGCTAGACCGCCTCTTTCTTTCGAAATCAGATTCCATCCGGCATCTTCAAAATATTTTCTGCTGATAAAACGACAGTGAAACGAAATAATCCTGCCTCGCGGAAGATTTTCATCTGATCCTGTACCTCCCGGCCCTGCCGGATCAGGATCTTTTGGATCCGGTCTGTCCGGTTTCGGTTTATCTGGTTTTGGATCTTCCGGCTCCGGCTTATCCGGTTCTGGTTTGTCCGGTTTTGGATCCTTCGGCTCTGGCTTATCCGGTTCTGGTTTGTCCGGTTTTGGATCTTCCGTATCTTCTGTTCCTTCCGTTTTCCAGATTCCATACAGATCCACTTTTGGACTATGTCTGATGATCCAGCTGTCCTTTACGATTGCCCCGCATTTTAATTCCACTTCACTGGCATCCGGTTTCAATGCCCATCCAACCAGTTTCTTTCCTTTTATTTTCCACCCAATATCTTCCAATGGCATTTGACCATATCCAAACTCCATATTCTGCTGTTCCGTTTCGCTATCGCTCTCGGAACTATTTCGATGGAATAAAACCTGCAGTTTCTTTTTGCTTCCATTTGCAATGCACTGTACTTCATTGGTCACAGTAAATACCTGCTCAATACTTTCTCCATAACAATCCCCCCTCCATTCCCAGAAATCGTATCCAGGTTTTACATTTGCACGCAAAACGGCTTTGTAACCATAACAATAAGTACCTCCGCCGGAAACCGAAGCAATTCCTTCTCCGGCATGTGCCTCTACCTGAAAAAACAATCCCTGAATGTCCTTTTTGAAATAGCTATGGAAGGAATGATAGGACTCACTGCTCCAGTTTTCTGCACCTGAAATTCCTTGATAAGTAGTATATACCTTCCCGGAAGATACTCCCTGATCATTCATGGCGCCCTGCGCTTTTCCCTTTTTCACCACAATCATGCAAGCGTCCATTACCATCGATGCTTTTCCTTTATCCAATGCCCGGCTCGCCTTTGCATTCAGCCGGTCTTTCAGTTCACTCAGAGTCAGCGCATATAGATTATACTCTGCCCCTGCTTTCCTGCAGCTGTGCAATGCATACATATAGTTTCCCCCAAGTTTAAAATACAGTGTCTGCAGTATTTTCCCGGATGTGTCTTTCACCGAGAGTTTCCATCCAATGGTTCGGTATTTTATATTGGAAGTTGCCAGATTTGCCTTCGTTGCATAATAAATCATTCCGTCTGTCTCAGATACCGGGAAAAAACACACATTATTCCCATAATCCTGATAATAGCGATATGCATTTTCCTCCATTCCTGCATAAGTTTCCATTTGTTTCACAGGAAGCAGCGTTACCAGCAGCGCAAAAATCATTCCCGTCGTTATCATTTTCATTTTTTTCATCGTTATCGAATTGCCACCTCCCAGTATTCACATAACAATCTTCCTTTTGTATCTTGTTCTCCCTTCGTATAAATACCAATAAACTGGTACATCTGATCTTTTTGTGCAAGCGTTTTTGTATAATCCGGAAGTTCTTTTTCGGATGGAAAAACGCACACCGCTTTCTCCTGCATGGTAACTTCTTCTGCCGGACAATCGTTTTTATTCAGGTATTCCTTTATCAATCTGCACAGTTCCTTTCCTGCCAGCTTTCCTTTTGTCCACTGGCGCATCAACATATCAATTTCCCGTTTCAGATTTCTGTCGACTGTCTTTCCACCACTCTGATAATACAGCCATTGCGGCGTCAACAGCTCGGTGTCCTTTTCTTTCCTTCCTGTTTCCATCATCCGATGCGAAGTATCTCCTGCATGTACCACAGAAGATGCATGTTTTCTTTCATCTATTACCGAAAGCAACAGTGAAAATACTATTCCTGTCACACATGCTGTTATTGTCAGCAGCATAATCAATGTATGCTTTCCTTTTGTCGTCAATCTTCCTTTTCGACTCATACCTCCTCCTCTTGCGGCCACATCTCTTCGGTTTCTGTTTCCTCTTCTATTACCTCTGTTTCCACCAGAATCGTTTTATCGCATGAAATGGATTTGTGAAACCCTCCTGGAAGTATAAAGTCTTCCTTCACAGCTACCGAAATAATGCCCGAAACCATATCACAGCTTTTTACATCGATGGATACTCGGGATGCCGCATGCAGCTGCCGCCGGATTTCCTGCCGAACCAATGCCTCAACTTCCATATCTGATGTTTCAGTCGCATAATACCGATTCAGATGATATTCCAGCACCTGTGAAATACAATTTTCCATTTCATTTTTCCGTGTGGAAATACTGTAGATACTCAGGCAGGAAACAATTGTGTAAATTGCAATCATGCAGCCTACAATTCCCAAAATAATATTTTTCATCGGCTCCTCCAGTACCCTTCGAAAGTTTCTGCCGTTTCCGCACACAGTGCCTTACTCTCCGGAATGCTCTTTTCCACAAACACACTTGTTCTAGACACAATGCCGATCAGAAGCAATGCCGTCATAACTGCAATTGCCGTGCTCCCGTATTGTCTTATCAGTTCTTTCATCAGCAGCCTCCGTTTCCCCATACCTGAATCATCTGCATAATGATGCCCTGTCCGGACAACAAAAAATGTCCTAATGTTCCTAAGAACACAACAGATCCCACAGCAGCCAGTACGGCGCCACCGTATTCTTTTACAACCGCGTTCATATCTTATACCCCCGCAATCATCTGTAGAATTTTTCCAAGCGCTGTGACAATTCCAGTGCCAATCACAAACAAAATCCCACCAATTCCATACTCTTCTATGATCTGCTCCATCCCATTTTCCTCCTCTATTTTGCATAACTTACAAATGTGTGCTGCCGGTTGATTCCCAGAAAAGCAACCTGAAACGGAAACTGCATCTCAATTTTTGCCATATCTACCGGGTCTAGTCCATACGGTACCTGACCGGCCTGTGAGACCGTTGCCACTGCAGAATTTTCACAGAAAAATGTTACTTTCAGCTGGTACCCCGCTTCCTCACTCTGCAAAAAACACTGCCGCACGACATTTGCATTAAAATCGCTGTTTTCTATCTCATCCACAATCCGCGCCTGCATATCCTGTGCATTCATCACTTCCATATAAGCTGCCAGAATTCCCATTGCTGTCACCGCCATAAAAAGAGTCAGGAATACTCCCATGAATGCCTTCATGATCTGGCTCATTTTGTCCCCCCTTTCCTTTATCCAAGCCCTGCTCCTGACAGGAATGTCATCATAAACACCGCCATATCCACAAGAAGTTTCAAAGACGCTGTCAATACCGGCGCCAAGAACAGTAAATACATTCCACTGCTCATATTTTTAAGCCGCCCCTTTTCCGCAACATCCAGCATCTCCAGATTACGGTCAATCAGTTCCCCAATCTGCCGGTCTGCCCTTCCACTGTTTCCCATGGAAATAGAAAACAGCATACTCATGGCGGAATGTACCTCCGGTATCTGAAAACTTTTTAAAAACCGGTGATACGGGATCACGGATTCCGGCTCCATTTCCAGCTGACCAACCAATGTATTCAGATCCCGTCGCAACACCGGCGGAACATGTTCCTGTGATTTTTGTAGCGCAACCTGAACATTTTCACTCTGCAGCAGCAAAACAATATCCATCAG
>DLQV01000093.1 GCA_002474415.1 Lachnospiraceae bacterium UBA7598 | reverse complement strand
ATCGTGTTTTATCTGCCAGTTGCTTGGTATACATATCTTCTGCTCGTTTGCATCGAAAATCGTGCACCAATTTTGCAAGGTCAGAATTGTCTGCTGTGTTATGATATGCACCATTCACAAAAATAATATGTGCCCCGTCTCCCAACGGTGCTGCTGTATCTTTCTCCGTCCACTCAAAATTGTATATTAGCCGATTCTCTCCTCTGACATCGTTTTCAGTAATGAAGATCACATATGTAATCGGAAGTTCTGTAAACTCGTCTTTTGCTTTTAGGAATTCCACATCCATTGCACTGGAATGATATCGTGCTCTTTGAGGAGTCGCACCTTTGTCTGCTCTCTGTATCTCCAGATCAAACTTTCTGCCTTTACTGTCTGTTCCAAACACATCCAGACATATGGAACGTGCTCCTAGCAGACGTTTCATATCATACTGCGTTTGCTGTGATGTCAATTCAAGATCATCAATGCCCGTAATGATTCTTAAAACCAACTGTGCCAGCGGCAGATCATCTCTGAAAAGTTCCCGCATGAAATCATCATCTATCGGACGATAATTCTCTATGGTTCTGAGATCTGCTTCATGCCATTGTGCTTTGGTCAACGAAATGTGCTGCAATGCTGCCACCTTCTTCATGTCTTATTTCTACAATCAATTATATCATACCTCATGTAAAATTTCAAGTGATTTCATAAAAATCTCCGAACATCGAAAAAATTAACGACATTTTTTCAAAAAGGAACTCACAAAATCGTATCACTTTTCTCACCATCAATCATGCTATACCACAAAAAAAGTGACACAACTTCCCGCAAGACTCGAATCGACAGGTCATAATATCCCCTGCCTTGCGGGAATTGTCTACCATCACAAGGCACATCCATTCCATTTTCTATCCAATTTTCCGTTCAAAAAATTGCAGAATAAAAAATAAAAGCACAATACATTTTTCACTTTTACAAATCCATAAAAAAGAACCAGCCTGAAATTCTTATCATAGAACCTCAGGCTGGTCTTATCTTTCTATGCAGTGAGAAAAGTGATATGCTTTGCTGTATCCTTCCTCAAAAAATCACACAGCACAATCTCCTAAGGAACAATGTTTGCAGCTTCACATTGTGTTACATCTGACTGGACAAACTATCCTTCTAATATTTCACAAAGTTGTTTCAAGTCCGTATAATTCGGAATTACAGCAGAAATACTTGAAACAGCAGACACCGCCATCGACATAGAGGCGACTCGTACTATCTTGCAAACATTCGCTCTCCGTGCCGCCTCAATGCCGGATTGAGAATCCTCGAATACCACACAATCATGAATGTCCACACCTAAGGTTTCCGCAGCTTTCAGATACAGATCTGGTTCTGGTTTTCCTGCAATTTTCCCATTATTATACGCTACACGACTGCAATCAAACCATCGTTCCAAACTGAGATGTTCAAAAAAGAATTTGACATTTTGAAAACCGGAAGCAGTTGCAATATTCATGGGAATATTATGCTGTTTCAGGTAGTCCAGAAAGGTTTCCAATCCGTCTGCAAGTCGAAATTCGCTGCTCTGCAGGCAAAGTTTTCGGTAGATCTGTTCTTTCTCCTCCTCCATTGTTTCGACTTCTGTTCTGGAAAGGGAGCGTTTCAAAAAATAGGAAAGAGTAGATTCGGCATTTCGTCCATGCACATATGTTTGAAACTCTGCATCCGATATTGCTGCACCTGTTTTCTGGTGAAGATAAGTTTTCCACGACTGTTCCTGAAATTTTTCATCAAAGAACATCGTTCCATTAAAATCAAAAAGAACTGCTGTCATATTCCCTCCTGGATATTCTGCTTGGCATCGGCGATTTGCTGCAGCTGTGCAATGGCTGCGGCGAGTATTTCGTGGTCATATCGACCATCCCCAAAGCCAAACAGCCCTCTCAGCGGTGAAAAACGCAGCAGATCCTGTGCTGTCTTGCTGTTCACTGCATTGTGATATGCTTCAGCATCGGTTGTTTCCAAATGAAGCAGAGAAGAAATCAAAGGAACCGTTGCCTCTGCAAATTCTTTTTGTTCCATCAGATCGCCAAAACAGGTGTTTTCATCAATTACAAAGGAACGAGCTGCGGACACAATGTTTACGGTATCGGTGCATCGAATGTCTCTGGAAGATGCACCGATTGCAATGCTGTAATCTCCGGAATCCACTGCCCAGCAATGGGATTCTGTATCCCAATAGGAAAAGGCTCTGCGGTTCAGTGTGAATGTTACCGTCTTGGTTTCATTCGGTTCCAGTGCAACCTTTTCAAATCCACGCAGTTCGTGCAAAGGTCGGGATAAGCCGTTTCGAGGTGCAGAAACATAAAGCTGAACAATTTCTTTTCCGGCTCTGTTTCCAGTATTGGTCACATCCACAGAAACAGTCAATATGTCGCTGTCTTTGATATTCTGGCTAGACAACTTAAGATTGGAATAAGCATACGTGGTATAGGAAAGACCATGCCCGAATGGGAACAGCACATCCATCTGCTTTGTATCATAATAACGATAACCGACAAATACACCTTCTGCATATGCGACACGGTGAACATCTCCAGGAAAATGCAGATAAGACGGATTGTCTGACAGCTTGACCGGAAAGGTTTCCGGAAGTTTGCCGGAAGGATTGACTTTTCCAAAAATCAAGCGGTATGCCGCTGTTCCCACATTCTGACCGCCCAGGTACATTTCGAAAATCCCCTTGACATGATTTGCCCATGGCATTTCCACTGCAGAACCATTATGCAGAACAACCACCACATTTGGCTGTACTTTTCGTACTTCTTCAATGAGAACATTCTGATTGTGCGGCAGCTGCATATGGGCTCTGTCATATCCCTCAGATTCAAAACTTTCCGGCAGTCCGGCAAAAATAATTGCTGTGTTACTGCTTTTGGCGATTTGAATCGCTTCTTTCAAAAGTGTCTGGTCTACAGTTTCTGTTTCCAGAGTGTAGCCATCGGCATATGCAAACGCTGTTCCGTTTTCTTTGGCAGCATCCAGAAAGGAAGTTACTTTGTAAGCATTGATATGTGAACTGCCGCCGCCCTGATACCGTGGCTGCTTGGCAAATACACCGATCACAGCAATGTTGTCTGTTTCAGAAAGCGGCAAAATCTGATCCTCATTTTTCAGCAGGACAGCACTTTCCTCCTCGATTTTTCCAGCAAGCTGATGATCTGCTTCCTTATCCCATACTACATTTGTATTTCTATGAGAAGCACAGCGGTCTACCCAACGCAGGATTCGCTCTACTGCTTTATCCAGTGCAGTGACCGGCAGTTGTCCGTTGTTCACCGCAGCGATAATTTTTTTATCATTGATACCATAAGAACCAGGCATTTCCAGATCCAGCCCTGCTGCCAGACTTTTCACACGGTCATTGACTGCATTCCAGTCACTCATTACAATGCCGTCAAATCCCCATTCCTCTCGGAGAATTTCGGTAAGATAAGTCGGATTTTCAGAGACAAATGTTCCGTTCACCCGATTCAGCGAACTCATAACAGTCCATGGCTTTGCCTTTTGCACAGCACCTTCAAATGCGGCAAGATAAATCTCTCTGAGTGTTCTCTCATCCACCTCAGCACTAACGGTAAAACGGCGTGTTTCCTGATTGTTTGCCAGAAAGTGCTTGATAGAAGTGCCGACGTTTTTACTTTGTACACCCTGAATATAGGCTGCTGCCAGTTCTGAGGACACCAAAGGATCTTCCGAATAATATTCGAAATTTCTGCCGCAGAGAGGAGAACGCTTAATATTGACCGCTGGACCAAGCAGCGTATCGATTCCTTCTGCCTGACATTCTGTGCCCAGTGCCTGTCCCATTTGGTACAGCAGCTCCTTGTCAAAAGATGCTGCAGCTGCACAGGCAGAAGGAAAGCAAACCGCTTGAATACTTTCAAAGTTGCCCAGATGATCCTGCTTTGCAGGCTGCTTTCGCAATCCGTGAGGACCATCGCTGACCATAATTTCCGGAATGCCAAGACGTTCTACGCTCTTGGTGTGCCAGAAGTCCCTGCCGGAACACAAAGAAGCTTTTTCCTCCAACGTCATTTCTGCAATCAACTTTTTGTAATCCATAAAAATACCACCCTTTCAAGACAAATCTGTTGCATTGATTTTTTGCCGATAGACTGTCGGCGTACAGCCTAACACTTTGCGGAATGTTTCGATATAGTAACTCGCACTGCAAAAACCGCATTGCTGTGCTACTTCAGTAATTGTACCGCTACCGGATAAAAGCAGTTCCGCACTCTTTCCGATGCGATATGCGTTTAAGTATTCCACAGGCGGTTTGCCTGCATACTTTTTGAAAATCTCACCGCAGGAAGTTTTGGAAACAAATCCTGCCTCTGCAATTTCTGTGAGTGTGATTTTATCTGTGTAATTCTGCTGAATAAAACCAACCATACGGTGCATTGCATCCAACTGACGGCTGTCTTTAGGAACAGATTCCGGCATTGCCTGAATCAAAGCAAATAAACGCTGCATGATCTCATAAACACAGGAAAACATGGTAAATTCATATCCGGGATTCGCTTGCTCTGCCGCATGATTGAATGCAATGACAAAGTCAATCAATTCCTTTTCACGGGGAATTTCCGGATGAAGAATCAGATAGGACGGAGATTTTTCATTTGTAATATCAGACAGATATTTTTGTGCTACACGGCTGTCTAAAAGGGATGGATGAAATATGGTACAGAGATATTCACAGTCCTGCTCATCTTCCCAAAAACTATAGTGCAGTCTTGCAGAATTGACAAAAATCATCTGTCCCTTTTTCACAGTACACTGTACACCATCTACGATATACCCAACCTTTCCGCTGACAACATAGAAAAATTCAAAATCACTGTGCCAGTGATTGGCAATTGTCAAAAACGGAAAGTCGGAGCGTTTAGAAAAGCCCGTTTTCACCGGCAGATCCGGAATGTTGTAGGGGATAATTTCAGAATGATCATCTGTAAGTGTAATGGAACGTATCATACAGCGGAACAACTCCTTTCCGATTTTGTCAGATTTTTTACCCAGCGGTATTTCTTATAGTTTCGATAGACTGCCGGCAGTTTTATAATCTCATCAATGTTAATCAAGATGTATACCAATGTAACAGGAAGTTTCAGAACAAATGCACTGATCAATCCAATTGGCACAACTATGACCCACATCGTGATCGTATTGCAAATCAGCCCAAACTTTGAGTCACCGCCGGACGAAAAAATCCCAGAGAAAACGGTGGTATTCACAGATTTTCCGACAATATAATACGAACATACCACAAGCATAATTTTCAAATATCCCTGTGCAGCAGCTGTGAGTGTGGAAAAATGCTTCACAAACGGGATCACACAGAGAATGATAATACCGGAGGCAATGCCACTCCATATGGACAGTTTTACAAAACGAGAACCATATACTTTTGCTTTATTCAGATTTCCCAGTCCCAGTTGTCCGCCTATCATAATGCCGCTTGCACCGGCGATTCCGGTACAAAAACAGATTGCAAGATTTTTTATGATATTTGCAATGGAATTTGCAGCAGCGGCATCGCTTCCTAAATGTCCCATGATGACAGTATACATCGTGAATCCGATGCCCCATGCAACTTCATCGCCGAGAATCGGCAGCGTGTACTTCCAAAAATCTGCTGCCAGCATTTTATCATTCCGAATCACATAGGAAATGCGAATTTTGATATGACCCTCTCGTACCATGATCAGCATCGTCCAGATTAGTTCTATTACTTTTGAAATAAGCGTGGCAAGTGCTGCACCTGTAACTCCCATGTGGAACGCAAAGATGAAAACAGCATTCAGAACAATATTTGCCACAACAGAAGTGCCGCTGATTATCGCACACCGTGAAGCAAGTCCGCTGTTTTTCATGATAACCAAATAAATCTGAGAAATACTTTGTAAAAAATAGGTGATGCCGACCACACGAAGATAGTCCGCTCCCAAATCGATCAAAGCAGAATCAGAAGCAAATATGTGCATGAAAGGCACTGGCAGGAATATTGCACCAATCGTAAAAGGGAGCGACAACAAAACAGACATTTTCAAGCCGATTCCCAGTATTTTCTCAACAGCAGTATGGTTTCCGTTGCTCCAATACTGGGCAGCGAAAATAGAAACACCTTGCATTGCTGCGAATAAAAATAAAGAATATACAAACTGCACTTGTCCCGCAAGAGAAACTGCGGACAAAGCGTCCTGGCTTAAAATCCCCAGCAT